>JAOZSV010000026.1:13707-33222 GCA_029939505.1 Thiotrichaceae bacterium
AATACAAGAGGAATATCTTCATTAGTATTGAAGTTATCCTCTTTAGCAATTGGGGCATGATTGGAAGCGACGGGGGGAACAATCGGAGGATTAGATGGAGGCGAGGGGATAGGTTTATCAACCACAACTGGGAGCTCATTAACAGGATTCACCTCAATTTTTACAGTTGCTGTGCTTTGCTCGCCATGACTATCTTCTATTGTATAAACAAATTCAGCTAAACCATAAAAATCGGGTTCAGGCTGATACACAAAATCGCCATTTTTATCCAGACTAACAGTGCCATGCGTTAAATCATTTCCCTCCACGCTGACTATAGAAATACTATTTCCCTCATCAACATCAAAATCGTTTTCTAACAGAGTTTCAGGCTGAAGTACAATAGAAACATTTTCATCAGTATTTATGCTATTATCAACTGCAACTGGGTGATCATTAACCGCATTGATAGTCAACTTGACTACTACCGAATCTATTTCATCAAGCGTATAAGTAAAACTGTCTTCTCCATTAAAATTGAGATTCGGGATGTAACTTAAAGTGCCATCTCCATTATCAACCACTTCACCATGCACTGGTTGAGAAAATTCTGTGAGATTTCCCTCTTCTACTAAAATCTCTTTGGAATTATCTTCATCCAAAGTGACTTCCAGATGGGATAACGACGGGAGTGTATTCAATGACGACGAAATTGTTACTTCTGGTGTCTTCACCGTTTCATCCACTTCCAAATTGACAAGCACATTCTCACTACTCGCCTCAACCGGAGACGTTTCATCAATTGAACGCAATTCATCAATTAATTTATCCTCATTCACATCAATATTGCCTGAAGAAAACGGATTATATGCACCGACATCAGGAGAATCCGTAGAAATATCTTTATGTTCAATATCAAGAATCTCGTTTTGAAGCGGTTCTAAATCATTGATTTCATTCCAATTTTCACCAATTTTCACTTGAATTTCATCTTCTGTCAGTGTTTTGATGCGATAGGAAATAGCCTGATTAGGAATATGCACCAACGTACCGCGTTCATAAACCAGAATTTCTCTCATAATAAGATACTGGGAGGTAATGCTGATCAAACCGGATAAATGTAAAATCGTCGTTGAACCATCAGCATTAATCTGAGCATCAATATCACTACCACGAATATTAATTTGAATAGAAGGCGTTTTAATTGTCGTATGCTGCCCTTGATCATGCCCACTGATTTTACCGCTAATATAGCGAAATGTCCCAGAATAGACATAACTTTCAAATTCGCCTCCATCAGATTCTCCCGGCTCATAATTATATTTATCCAAGCGGGCGCGAGAATGAGGTCCCAGTTGAAAAACCGTACCATCATTCAAAATAATTTTGACATAGCTATGCGCCTTCGTCAAAATCGTCTCATGTAAATAGACAGGTTCACCCACTTTGAGAGAACGAACTGTTCCCTTTTGGCTCTCCGCGCTCACATTTTCGACGGCGACAGTGATAGTGCCAATTTGTTCTAAGCCAGAGGAAATCAAATCAGTTGTCTTCTCGGAAGCCAATAAAATAGGTTCATTGTGATAACAGAGTTTTGAAATCACATCATCGACAGACATCAAGCCATCTATCGTTTTAATGGGTACAGGCTTAATAAAATAATCCTGAATAATCCAAGAATCCTCAAAAGTTTTGATTTCTAAATCATTACCGATGCGAAAAAACTTCGCTTCAGTAATAATGACTATAGGCAAAACCGCTTTAGTTTGAAAAGGTAAATCACTATTTAACTTGTTATGCTGTAACATAATCATTGCCAAATTGAAATGAGATATGGTGAATGGTGAATTGTTAACTGATGTGACGCACTATGTTTCCAAGATGTTTAAGAAGCGGCGAAACGATATTTAAGCGATTTTTGAAAAAATCGGATTTCTAAGCGGCGAAACGATATTTAAGCGATTTTTGAAAAAATCGGATTTCTAAATCTAAACTCGAAAAGGCGAGTTTTGCAATGTGTTCTGTAAATAATTGTTTTTAAACATAATATTCATTATAAAGAAATAGAGAACAACTTTTGGTTAAACGAATTTTCACCACTCTCAGATTAATTCAGTTTGAAAACCTGATGACGAGCTTGAATTGTTTCAAAACGTCTCAATAACTGCTTAAATTTGTCTGGGCAAAAGTTCGTTCGATACAGAATAAAATACTTGTTATTATTATGGTTAAAAAAACTGTCCATCATTGAGTCTTATGTTATGATTAGAAACGTGACTTTGAACTGGCAGGTTTTCTTTTGAACCTGCCAAGTCTGGTTTTGACTTTGACTTGAATTAGAGGTTAAAATTTGTCTTCAAAAAATTTTCGCAAAGTGATTTAATGATCATTCCTTAATATTGATCAGTTATTAGAATGCCAAAGCGTTTATTAGCTAAAAATCAAAAAATCAGCGATAAGCAAATTGGAAAATTCATCCAAAAATTTATGAGAACATCATGAAAAAAATATTTATCTATCTTGCCCTATTAATCCTCGTAATAGGATGTCATCGCACAGAACCATTACACATCGGTTCTAAAGAGTTCACTGAACAACTTATTTTAGCAGAAATCATCGCTCAATTGCTTGAAAGTGAAAAAATTCCCGTTAAGCGTTCCATTCCTTATGGAGATACATTTTCTAATCTGGAAGCCATTAAAAATGGCGATTTGGATTTATATGTCGAATACAATGGTACAGGGCTAATTATGTTAGGTCGTCCGCCTATCAATGATGGTGATAAAGCCTTCGATGAAGTCAAAACGCTTTTTGAACCACTTGGTTTAGCATGGTTGAATCGATTAGGATTTGCCAATAACTATGTATTGCTCATGCGTCGTGATAGGGCATTGGCTTTAAAAATCTATACAATAAGCGATTTAATAAAAATCAAGCCCAATATTAGAATGGCGATGGATCCGGAATTTGCTGAACGTCCTTTAGATGGATTAGCTGCATTGCAACGACGTTATGGACTGCGTCATATACTCCCTTCGATGATAGAAAATAATAAATCTACCATTTATCAAGCCTTATTAGATGGCAACGTGGATGTAACAGAAGGTTTTTCAACGGAAGGACGCATCGAAGATTTTGGTCTCGTGGTACTCAAAGACGATTTGGAATTTTTTCCCGTTTATGAACCATCGCCTGTTGTACGTGCAGACGCTTTAGCACGTTATCCTCAATTGCGTCCTGTACTCGAACAATTGGCTGGACTCATTGGTACCGCCAGTATGCGAGAAATGAATCGTGAAGTGGAATTAGAAGGACAAAATTATAAGGCTGTAGCGACCGCTTTTTTGATTAAACATCATTTGATAGATGAACCGATAAAATCTAATACATCTGAAGAACTCATCATCGCCGCAGGGCAACTGGATGAATTGGGTAGAAGCATAAGTAAAGCACTTCGTGCTGTTCGTAAAACTTTGCCTGAGCGACGTGTCAAAGTTGTTCAAACGACTGATCCTTTACAACAGATTGTGAAGGGGGACGCTCGCTTAGGCATTTTGAGTGCAGAAGCGTTTTTTGAAATGACCGATGAATTTTTGCCGATTCCCAACGAATCTGTTGAAGCTATCGGTGTTATTGGTACCAGAATGGCTCATATTGTCACTTTAGAAAATAGTTTAATTTCTTCCGTTGCAGCCATTAAAAAGCTCGGCATTGGTGCAGAAAATTCCGCTTGTGATCGCACCGCAAAAATGGTATTCACCTCTTTAGGCTTACAGGATAAAATAACGTTTGTGAATAACAAGAATTTCAATCAACAAATTGAAGCCCTCAAAAATCAAAAATTGGATGGCATTTTCCTCATGGTTCCCGCTGGACATGAACTACTGATGGAGATTATGAATCAGGGCATTTTTAAATTAATTTCTATCAACGAGTGGCAAGAGGGTAATCATTTAATCCGCTTTCCTTTTTTCAGATTGGCGAGAATTCCAGCGAATACTTATGACAAACAATCACAGATTATCGAAACGATAAGTACACAAATGGTTCTAGCAGGGCCAACACCGGTCAGCGAAATTATAGGAAGTAGAGGCCCTGCAACTGTCATTTCTGCTGGAGTTCAACCATTGTCCGAACCGCTATTGGTTCAATTAAGCAAAGCACTCAATACGGGTGAAAAATTAGATCCCGCTTTGCCCTCAGCTAACATTCTTAAACACCAAACGAGTGCAGTTTCTAGCCCGATAAACCCTTCTAAAATAGAGTCATTTTTTAACTTGTTAATCATACTGGCGATTATTTTCTTCTTCTATTTGCATGGAAGTAAAAAAGGGAAGGAAAAGTCAATTTGAAGCTCAAACGAGAATAGTTTTCTGGTTCCCAACTCGCAATGCCATTAAGTTAAGGGCAGTTATGTAGGCCGTTGCACCGTCTTTTTTGTGCAACGGCGAAACCTTAAAACATCATTTACCCGTCCATTCTCAAAATCAATGTCTGAATCAGAATTTGCAGAATTTAAGAATTGACAGAATAAAAGCAATAAACTCAATAATCTCAACCATTCTGAAAATTCTGATTCAAACATTATCTGTTCAACTCCGACAAAGTAAATGTAGTCATGTAGGCCGGCACAGTTCTTTTCGTGCAACGGCTTCCTCATTAAAAAAGTGCACCCACGGTGCAACGCCCTACATGACTATAAGTCGACTATCAAGTTTTTTAAACGATAACTATAACTACAAGGATTGTATATAAAATTCGAGGTTCAAGTTTTTCTTCAAAAAACTTGAACCTCGAATGGATTAAAAACGCTAAACAAGGATTGTCTCAGCGAAGGGATTAAAAACGAGCATCGATCCAATCCATTCGAGGCTAAAGTTTTTCTTCAAAAAACTTTAGCCTCGAATCTTATATACAATCCTTGTAGTTATTGTTTGGGGTAACGAGAAAACTTGATAGTCGAATGTAATGATTATTTATTGTAATTTTTATTACAATAATCTATGTTACAATATTTTGATGAAATTCTATAATCGTGAAACAGAAAGCAAACTGCTATTAAAATGGTCACAACAAACTGAGAACGGGCAATCAAGCCTAACCTTATTGTTAGGTCGTCGCCGTGTGGGTAAAACAGCATTACTCCAACAAGTCTATCAAAACAAAAAAGCACTTTACCTGTTCATTTCACGCAAATCTGAACCATTGCTTTGTGAAGAGTTTGCTGATCAGATACGCACACAGCTAAACCTCCCCATTTTCGGCAAGCCCAAACGATTAAGCGACATCCTATCTATCCTGTTTGAATATACAAAGCAACATCCTTTAACAGTTATATTGGATGAATTTCAAGATATTGCCCGTCTTAACAACGGCTTTTTTTCCGATCTGCAAAACCTTTGGGATCAAAATCGTTTGCATAGTTGCATACACCTTATATGTTGTGGGTCTTTATATTCACTCATGACAAAAATATTTCAAGACAGCAAAGAACCTTTGTTTGGACGTGCGGATAATCGTCTCAACCTGCAACCGCTTCAGCCGCTTTATATTGCTGAATTGCTAAAAGACCAAGATCGCTTTAGCCCAGAAAATTTGTTGATTTGGTACACCTTAAGTGGTGGAGTACCAAAATATTTAGATTGGCTAACCAGAACCGATGTTAATTCTGAATTGTGGCAGCAATGGTTGAGTGAACATAGCCTAGTCATTGAAGAAGGAAAGTATCGTCTTGTTGAAGAGTTTGGCGGTGAGCAGAGTACTTATTTCTCTATTCTGGCTTGTATTGCAAATGGAAAAACCAGCCGCAGCCAAATTGAATCGGTTTTGGAACTCTCAGTGGGACCTTATCTGCAACGCTTAGAACGGGAATTTGAGATTATTCAACGAATTGTTCCTATTTTATCAAAACCCAATACTCGCCAAGTGAAATATCGTATTCAGGATGCCTTTTTAAGTTTCTGGTTTCGTTTTGTATATCATTATCGTAGTGCTGTTGAAATCGGTAATTTTAAATTTTTACAGAAAATGATTCAGCGTGATTTTGCCACTTACAGTGGTCAATGGCTAGAGCGTTTGTTTCAAGAGCAACTGGCGAACAGTGGTCGCTACAGTGTTATTGGTAACTACTGGGAAGCGGGAAACAAAAATGAAATTGATATTGTGGCACTGAATGAACTGGATAAAACCGCATTGATAGCCGAAGTTAAACGTAATCCCAAGCAGATTCGCCTAAGCCGCTTAAAAGAAAAAGCCAGCAAGCTAGAACAACATTTAAAAGGCTATACTTTTGAATATCGTGGTTTATCTTTAGATGATTTGGGGCAGAAAAAAACGTTGCCCACCCTTTAGATTTGGGCGTTTATAGGAGTTCAACGCTTTAGCTTTGGGCGTATTTTGGAGTCCAACGCTTTAGCTTAAGTTGCCAAAGCTGAAGCGTTGGATTCCAGTCATTCGCATTATTGATAATGAGTTTATGTCCTCTTATCAGTTAATATTGAAAAAAATGCGCCTGCGGAGAATTTTTTTTTGAGAAAAGATACACAATGCAAAAATTTTATGTCTAATATGCAAATTAATTTTTTTGTCATTTTATAATATTGAACTGTTTTTAAAAAACTGGCTCACTTAAAATTAAATGAAGTCATTTATAGTCTATGTGTAGAAAATTTAATTTTAGATTCGCCATTTTGCTTTGTACGCAAGTAGCGATAGCAGAAGAAAGTTCTTGGAATGGTGAAGGAGAATTGGGTCTGACTCATACCAGCGGTAATACCACAAATGAGAATAGCATTGCTAAGTTAAAAGTCGGATATTCACGGCATTTGTGGGAGCATAAAGCTAACCTAGAGGTTTTGCGTGCCAGTGATGATGATAAACTGACTGCTGAACGCTATGAATTGAAATTGCAAAGCAATTACAAATGGTCCGAGAAAGGTTATCTATTTGGTCGATTCAGATATGAGGATGATAGTTTCGGTGGTTATGATTACCAGACTTCATTAAGTACGGGATATGGACATGAAATGTTTAAAACGGACATGAGCAGTTTAAAACTTGAAGCTGGTTTGGGTATAAGGAGATATGATGCAAGGAGATATGAATTAGAAACGGCTGATGAATCTGGGTACGAGCCTATTGGCATATTTGGGCTGAATTACACTCGAAAAATTGGTTCCCATACTGAATTTACCCAAGAATTTTTTGTAGAAGCTGGTAGTGAAAATATCTACAGTGAATCTAATAGTGGATTGAAGGTTAGTATTACGGAGAAAGTCGCCTTGAAATTCTCAGTGTTGATCAAAAACAATAGCGATGTCCCTTCCAATAAAGAAAAAACTGACACTGTAAGTGCGGTTACTCTGGTTTATAGTTTTTAATTTTTTGCGAATCTAAATCTTCTGTTTTAGATTTCGTATATAGATGCGAATTAAGAATTAAAATTTTGGAATTCAACAGCTTTGATCTGAGGAGTTCAACGCTTTAGCTTTGATCTGAGGAGTTCAACGCTTTAGCTTTGCCGCTTTTCAACTCTTAACTGATGTTACGCACTATGTTTCCAAAATGTTTAAGAAATCTTTGAAAAAAAATCGGATTTCTAAGCGGCGAAACGATGTTTAAGAAATCAGATTTTTGAAAAAAAATCGGATTTCTAAGCTCGAATAGAATCGCTTTGCGTAACATCAACTCTTAATTCGCATTAGTGATTTTCAGAAAAATAAATTGATCAGAAACTTGGTTTCTGTGGAGGATTTTACTTATGTTCCGTTTTCGCTTTGTACTAATTATTTTAATTGTGGCAATGCCCGCTTATACTGTCTCAGCCCCTAATGTCTCAGAATTGTTGCGTGAAGGTCATCAAGAAGTCTTGAAAATAGAACCAACTAATGCTAAAGCGTTAGCTGGTTTGGAAAAAATTGAAGCGCGTTATGTCAACTTGGCAGAATTTGACGGACAATTACAACCCGCTTCAAGTGTCGCATCAAAACCATCTCAGGTTGCCTCTGAGCCAGAGATAGAATCTGTTACTCCATCACAAGCTGATAAATCCGTTACTTCATCAAAGCCTACGGAGGAATCTTTGCCACCAACCCGCGCTGAATCAACTCCTCCAGCGCAGACTGGTGAACTCGTTGCTTCACAACTACCCATCGATGAATCCGCTACACCCTCATCAATCAACGAAGAGCCACCTCCTCCAAGAAAGGCACAGATAACGGATGTTGGGCAAATTTATGAATTAATCAATACCACTGAATGCCTAAAATGGCCTTCTCCAGAGATGAAAGAGAAGGGCGGTAAAAATGGTTGGGGGGAATTTTACCCTAAAAAAGGTGACACTGGAATAATCGTAAAAGAAATGCAACATTGCCATTTGGAGGATAAGTTGTATATAGTAGAAATAGAGGAATACTATGTGCCAATTTCCAATGTTGGAGTTAAAATCATGGATGAAAAACCAGTGAGCACTGATGGCGTTGTTGAAGTCATGGATGAAAAACCAGCGAACACTGAGGAGGGTTAGAATTTTTCATGGATTTGCAACTGGATTCGAGGTTAATGAGGTGATTATGCCCAGAATTTTTCATCCTTTTATTGTTTGAATCAGAATTTTCAGAATTTGAGAATTTTCAAAATTAAAATCATTATAGTGGGAGGCTCTTACAAAACTCTCTATTCCACAGGTTTAAGAAATCCGATTTTTGAAAAAATCGGATTTCTTGCGAAGAGTTTTGCAAGAGGCTCAACATTTTTGTTTTTGACAACGAGGTTTAAGAAATTCTGATTCAGAACAAAAAAATCGGATTTCTTAATCTAAACTCAAAAAATTTTGCAAAATGCTCTCGTGGAACGTTTTTTAAAATCCGTTTATACCGTTAATTTGTTGTACTCATTATACTTTTTTAGAGGTTTAATAACATGGTTTTATTTAAATTATCACTTTACAGTTTAGTTATGTGGCTCAGTATTGTTGGTTTACCTATTCATGCAGAACCGACAACTGATTCTAACCCAACCGTTTCAACAACCCTAACCCCGCAATGGTTTGAAGAACGGCAATCACTCGTCGATAAACTCCAAGCCGCATTAGAACCCACTCGTGCCGCCTTGCAAGCCGAAGAGCAAGCATTCTTGAAAAATGGTGAAGGGTTAATCACCATTGAAAAAATTACCCCCAAAATGTTAGAGGAAGTGGCTCAGAAAAAACAGGTTGTTAATCAAAAGGTAGAAAAATTGCGGGTTGAACGCCAAACGGCTCAGGATAATTTGGATAAACAAACTGCAAATCTGACAAAATTGCAGACTTCCTTAGAAGAAATAACCAGATTTCCGCGAGCCGAACTCACTGTCGTTCACAATCAAAAAATCTCTGTGGTTGAGAAGGATATTACCTTGCATAAACAGGCGATTGAAATTGAAAAGCAATATCTCGAACATCTCAAAGTTCAAAATGAGATCGTGATCAAACAAGCTATTATTGCGACAGATTGGCAATGGCAATTGAAAAATGAGCAAAAAACCCGTTTGCTTAAAGAACAAGAGCAAGCGATTGTTCACGCTCAAGAGGCTTTTGAACGTTATAAAGAAGAATTAGAAACGAGCCAAAAAAAATTACCGGCCAAAATTGCCGCATTGGAAACAACTGATGCGACACTTGATATATTGAAAGGGCAAACTGAAAAAGCGATTTTGGACAAACAATCAGTTGAAGTACAGATCAAAAAACTTGACTTAGAACACCAAACAGCGGAAAACAATTTTGAGAATGAATCTGAATCTATTACCGAACAAGAGAAAAAACTGGAAAGCCTCCGCAAAACGCCACCTGTTGAAGCAGAACAAAAACCACTACACGATAAAAGAATTGCGGTATTAGAAAACGCCATTGAGCAGAAAAAAAAGCGGGTGGAAATGGTAGGACAATGGCTTGATATCGTTAAACAACGTATTGAACAAGCTAACAAACGCTTGGCACTTGCAACAGAATGGAACGAAAAATTACAAGCGGTGTATCGAGTTCGGCAAAAAAAAGAATTAGTAAGACAAATTCGACAAGAGCAACAACGTTATCTGAATCTGGCTGCTGAACTAAGCCAAAAGTTAGAATTGATACCGGCATTGGCGGAAAACTCTGCCCAGCGTTATCTGCTTGAAATGCAAATTCAAGAAGCTAATGAACTGGCACAACAGGCTATGCGCCAATCAAAAACGAGCTATCTTAAAGAGCAAATTCAGCAGTGGCAAAAAACGGCTGAAGAGCATAAGGAAACGACGGAGGTTTATCAAAGCCAACTTGAAAATCTCAAAGCCATTATTACCGAACTGGATACAGAACTTCAAGATATTCAAGTTCGACAAACGCTATTGGAAAGTAAAATCACCTTTTTTGGAGAACAACAAGCCGTCGCTAAGGAACAAGCAGTCACTTTGAGCGGTCAATCGGCACAAGATTTCAGCCAAACTCAAAAGCTATTAAGCAAACTTAAAGCCAGCTTGCAACGTGAATTGAATAAAATACCGCCTTTGCTGAAAAAAGGCAACAAACTGCAAAAGTTACTTGAAGAAGTTTATATGACCAATACTTACCGTGCCCTATTGAGACAACGAAAATTACCTTCCAGTATGGCTGAATGGCAAAGCATTTTCGTAGAAATCGGTTCTGTACCCATTCTTTTTTTCCAGCAGTTGCAATTGGCTGGACGCGGTTTTAAACAAGCCTTTGAACAAACGAGCAAGCAAAGCCGGCTTATTATCGGTATTGCGACGCTGATTTGGTTAAGTTTTGTGATTTTCCTATCGACTTTGTATTCACGGTTATCTCGGGTTAAAAAACGCAGTCATTTTGTCGAACAAGCCATTATCTGGTTACATTTGTGGCGGTTAAACGCGATAAGCATTGCTATTACTGGAATATTTCTATTATTCATTTGGCTAGCGCAACCGAATAAAGAAAGCACCTTTGTTGCCTTGATTTTGTTATTAGCTTGGTTGGTTACTAAACTACTCGTCAATCTGTCTGGGTTGTTATTGGCTCCCAAAACTAAACTATCTGGTTTTGCGTTCTCAATGCCCAACGTTAAATCCCAAGAGATGAAAAAGCTCCATAAGCAAAACCGTTGGATTGTTATTGGGTTAGGTCTCTTGATTGTGACGATTAGCTTTATACATCAGGAACCGGAAGGTAATCTTTCTTTAAAGCTGCTTGACTTGGTTGACAGTGTATTTATGGTTCTATTGGCTTTGACAATACCGCTATTTATGCGAGTGCGTGGACTCATATTAAATCATCTCAACGGTTATTGGCGACTGGTCACTAACATTATTACCTTATTATTGCCGGGAATCATCTTAGTGGTCTCAATATTAGGCGTAACCGGCTATGTTGTTCTTGGTTGGACTATAGCTAAATACTTGAGCTTATGTTTGCTGGTATTGAGTTGTTGGTTCATTGGCGAAGGACTCCTTAGTGTTTTAACGACTTTGTGGAAAAATTCGGCTTTACAACGAGGAGAGAGTGGTTCGCTATGGGCAGAAGACCTAATCCCCTTAATACAGAATTTGCTTGGTTTAGCTCTAATTGGATTAGCTGTTGTCATGTTTCTTTGGTTGACAGGCTGGTATGAAGATGTTGCTATCAAAGAAAGTGTGGGGAAAGTATTTCACTTTGCCTTGGTCACTTTTGATGGTGGCAACCAAATCCTGCTGATTGATGTGTTACTGGCCGTTCTAATTATTTGGGTGGTATTTTGGTTAGGTGGTTGGTCTCGCCGGATTAGTTATCGATTGGTTTATTTAAACATCACGGATTCTGGCATACGGAATAGCCTATCGGTATTTACTCAGTATGTCGTGATTGTCATTGGGCTGTTAATTGCGTTAAAAACCATTGGAATAGATCCAACTGCTTTAACCATGTTTGCTGGTGCTATTGGTGTTGGTCTTGGTTTTGGTATGCAAAACGTCGTCAACAATTTTATCAGTGGGGTCTTATTGTTGGTCGAACGCCCTGTGAAAACAGGCGATACTCTGGATGTTAGCGGTTATAAAGAGGTTCTGGTTAAAAAAATTGGGATTCGCTCCACCATTGTCGAAACGACAGATAGTAAGGAACTCATGATACCCAATTCTGAACTGATCTCGGATAGCTTTGTCAATTGGACTTACACGGATCATATTGTACGCACTACTATATACGTCAACATCAGCTATAATTATGATCCGCATTCAGTGGAAAAGATCATCAAAAATGTGCTGGCTGAAATCCAGGAAATTCTCAGTAAGCCCAAGAGCCGGGTTGTTTTATCCGAGTTTCAGGAAGCCAACATGAGATTCCGTTTTGACTATTATCTAGATATACAATATGCGAGTGAGACAAGAGTCAAGTCAGCCGTGTTGTTTAAACTTTGGGATTCTTTTAAAGAAGCCGGCATAAGTATGAAAGTGCCACAACTGGAGCAAGGTGTGCCTCTGAAATAGCTAAAGTTTTTTATAAACCAAGTTTCTTCAAGAAACTTGGTTTATCACGCTTGAGACAATTGGAGTTCAACGCTTCAGCTTTGACACCGCATCAGCCGCTATTACTCGCAGAAAAGTATTTTACCCTATATCCTACTCCAATTATCCTCACTCTTTTCCCGTCTGCACAAACCGAGGAATCACAGTCACCCCCGTTTCATCATCCGTATAGTCTCTCTCAAACTTTTCGCGATTCGTTTCATCAACGGTTTCAATAAATAACACTAACCAGATCGAAGTCACCCCTAATTGTTGCCCATATTTTGCGGCTTGAACGAGGGCTTTACGATAGGATCGTTGATTAGCAAAACTCTTTAACTCTAAACCAAACAATTGCCCGGCATGACGTATCAATAAATCAATTTGTCCATTACCCGTCGGAAATTCGGGCTGAACCTGTGCATCATAACTACGGAGAAAACTGGTCAAATAGAGATAGATATGAAAATGAAAAACGGCTTCATACACACGTAAATCGTCCCGCCGACGAGGGGCGTTTTTCAATACAAGTTCTTGATTTTCTTGCAAATATTGCTCATATCTCCGCAACAATTGATGGATATTGAGACTGTCTTCGGTAATCGTCTCCGATAAATCCTCAAACGGATCAGACAAGCCGTCCATTTTATAAGACAGTTCTTCGGCAAAATAGCTGAATAATTGCTTTTGTATGTATGGGCAAGGAAATTTCACATAATTTTCGCTCAACCTGACTTGTTCAACTTCCACTATTCCATTCATATAAAGAAAATTGATGATGGGATTACGGTAGGTAAATTTGACCTTTGTTTTGGTTTGGAACAGTTCCAAAACGAATGATTTATAAGGTTCCTGTTTCGCCTTACTGATGAGGTTCAAAATGTTGTTATTGGGCAGCAAGTCGAGCGCGGCGGCATAAACTTCTTCAAAATAATCTCTCGTAATCTGTTTGTCAGTGGCTTTATTATATGTTTCCGTCAACAATTCCCCAAACCAACCCGTTAAACCGGGTTGCCCTTGAAATTCAGACCAAATACGTTCCACCACTTCTGGTTCAATCAATTGCCCACTTTCTTGTTGATAGCCGTTGAAAAGCTCAACCACCTCATCATGAGTTAAATTAGGAATATGCAAACTTCGCTGAACATTGAATGGCGAACCCTTGACATTTTCCACGCCTAAGACGGTGCGTACCCCAATTAAAGCCATGCTATGTAACAGGTAATCCTTCTCGGCAGTGGGTTTGTCCGTTTGATTCTGACGAGCCGTATAAATATTGCGGAAAAAACCGACGAGCAACGCGATAACGGGTTCTTGAAGTCCATCAAACTCATCTAAAATCAAAATCAAGGGCTTACGGAGGGTTTCCCGTTTGAACAACAGACGAAAATCTTCTAACGTGTTGATGTCGAGTTTCTCTAAACTCAATTTTTCCATCAATTCCATGCCCAATACTTGAGCGACACGATTGACATCAGTGACATTAGAGAGATGTTGCAAAGGTAGGATAACCACGTCAAACTGGCTTTCTTGCTGAAGTGTTAATACGACTTCTCGCATGATCCAGCTTTTGCCCGTTTGACGCGGTGCCCAAACGGTGATGTAATGACCACCTTCTTCTGGAACATCTCCCTTCAATTGCGTGAGGGCATTGGCAATTAATGCCTCCCTCTGTGCATAGTAATGTAATTTGTTATTTGGGGGGCCATAAGATGAAAATTTTCGCATTTTTTTAAACTCCTGTCGTTCATCAATACCTGTCAGGTTTTTAAAACCTGGCATGTATCTAATATTCACATTTTTCCCGTCTGCACAAACCGAGGAATCACAGTCACACCCGTCTCATCATCCGTGTAATCTATCTCAAACTTTTCGCGATTCATTTCATCTACAGTTTCAATAAATAAGACTAACCAGATTGAAGTCACACCTAATTGTTGTCCATATTTTGCGGCTTGAATGAGGGCTTTACGATAGGATCGTTGATTAGCAAAACTCTTTAATTCTAAACCAAACAATTGCCCGGCATGACGTATCAATAAATCAATTTGTCCATTACCCGTCGGAAATTCTGGCTGAACCTGTGCATCATAACTACGGAGAAAACTGGTTAAATAGAGATAGATATGAAAATGAAAGACGGCTTCATACACACGTAAATCGTCCCGGCGACGAGGCGCGTTTTTCAATACAAGCTGCTGATTTTCTTGCAAATATAGTTCATATCTTCGCAACAATTTAGGGATATTGAGACTGTCTTCGGTAATCGTATCCGATAAATCTTCAAACGGATCAGACAAGCCGTCCATTTTATGAGACAGTTCTTCGGCAAAATAGCTGAATAATTGCTTTTGTACATAAGGGCAAGGAAATTTCACATAATTTTCGCTCAAGCTGATTTGTTCAACTTCCACTATCCCATTCATATAAAGAAAATTGATGATGGGATTACGGTAGGTAAATTTGACTTTGTCTTTGGTTTGGAACAGTTCCAAAACGAATGATTTGTAAGGTTCCTGTTTCGCCTTACTGATGAGGTTCAAAATGTTGTTATTAGGCAACAAGTCGAGCGCGGCGGCATAAACCTCTTCAAAAGAATCTATTGTAATCGGTTTGTCAGTGGCTTTATTATATGTTTCCGTCAACAATTCCCCAAACCAACCTGTTAAACCGGGTTGCCCTTGAAATTCAGACCAAATACGTTCCACCACTTCTGGTTCAATCGACTGCCCACTTTCTTCTTGATATCCGTTGAAAAGCTCAACTACCTCATCATGAATCAAATTAGGAATATGCAGACTTCGCTGGACATTGAAGGGCGAACCCTTGACATTTTCCACACCCAAGACGGAACGTACCCCAATTAAAGCCATGCTATGTAACAGGTAATCCTTCTCCGCCGTGGATTTATCCGTTTGATTTTGACGTGCCGTATAAATATTGCGAAAAAAACCGACGAGCAACGCGATAACGGGTTCTTGAAGTCCATCAAACTCATCTAAAATCAAAATCAAGGGCTTACGGAGGGTTTCCCGTTTGAACAACAGACGAAAATCTTCTAACGTGTTGATGTCGAGTTTCTCTAAACTCAATTTTTCCATCAATTCCATGCCCAATACTTGAGCGACACGATTGACATCAGTGACATTAGAGAGATGTTGCAAAGGCAGGATAACCACATCAAACTGGTTTTCCTCCCGAATGTTGAATACGACTTCTTGCATTATCCAAGTTTTGCCCGTTTGACGCGGTGCCCAGACGGTGATGTAATGTCCCCCTTTGTTGGGATTGTAGCCTTTGAGTTGTTGAGTCGCTTCATCAATCAATTCTTGACGAGGAACATAATAATGTAGTTCACGATCAATTGGTCCATAAGATGAAAATCTTCGCATTTTTTTAACTCCGATAACCACAAGGATTGCTAAGGATAAAAAGCCCGATATAACCAAGAACGGTTTTTTTATTATATACTAATGCTTCGCCAATCTGTCAATTTTTGAACAGGATTGTTTCGAGCTGAGAAATCCGATTTTTGAAAAAAATCGGATTTCTTTATTCGCGGTTAAAAAACTGAATAGTCGAATTATAGGAAATGATAAATGATGCCATTCAACACAATAATAAGCACTGCTCTCAGTAGTTTATTGAAAGAAAAATCTCTCGCCGAAATCTTAATCGTCGAAAAGGCGGGGGATAAAGCAATCTCCATTTTTCAAGCCCATTTTACTTTCAGTGCTTTTGAGATAGCGAATAGTTATCAAAATAGCTACGTTTATGCCCTCGCTGCGATTGGTGCGGGCTTGGCTCCGCCTGATCAAAAATTGCGCTTTCTACAAAAATTGACTCATTCTAAAGTTAAACGCGAATTTGCTGATCAAATTGAGCAGGATTATCTGCAACCTTTCGCGGCAAAAGTTGAGGTGGATAAAAAACAGTTGCGTTCCCAACTGATTGATAATATTAAAGAAATTAGTAAATTGCCTCCGATTTTTTCGGCTGAAAAACGCAATTTGACTGAATCGGAGTTAGCGGCTTTTATTCATTATAAAGGGGCTTTGGCGATAACTGATTTAATCCTGGAACAATTACACAGTCTGCCAGATTATCCTGCTATTGATGAAATGGTGGAAGCCTTTTTCCGTTTTGAGGATTTATTGGGCAATGCAACGCTCTTTTTTCTCCATGAGATTTTTCGTAGAGATGATCGTGCTAAAAATACGATAGCAGCCTTACAAAGAGAGGGGTTATTGTTGGACATGCGCGATGTCAAAGCCACTCAAGAAAAAATCCTCACGCGCTTACAACAACAATTGGATGAGCAAAATGCGACTGCGATGCAAGCCCTGAAAGTGGGGAATTTTTCTCAAGCCAGTCAAATGTCGTCACAATTGGAGCGTTTGCAAAAGTCTATCAAAGAGGTGCCACAGAATTTACAAGCGGCAAAAGACGCTTGGCAAAAAACGCATCAACAATGGGTGACTTTTGCGGATCGTTTTGACAGTTGGGGAAAATTGTTAAATTCTCAAATCAGCCAAGTTTTAGCAGAAACGGAAACGTTGCATTGGGAAATCGAAGCGGTGCATAATGATGTCAGAGCCAATTTAGCCAAAAGCGCGGAAATTGCTGATGATGTGAAGGCGCTAAAACAGTCGATGGCGGATTTGATGGCGCGTTTTGATTTATCAGCCCAAGTCAAACTGAGTGATGAATTTACACATCATAATAGTATGAGTCTGAAATTGATTCAATCTGCCATTACTAAGTTGAAAGCGTTGCCCCATTCTCATCCTGATTATAATAAAGTGGTGATCATGGGGGGCAGTTTGTTATCTTCGACGGGCGATATTGCCGCGGCGGAAAAATTATTTCTCCAAGCCTTTAATAAGGCGGCTCCCTATTCGGCTGAAAAAGCGTTAGCGTCTTTTAACCTCTTTTTGGTTCGTTTGCGGAATAAGGATTATGAGCAAGCCTTAGTCGATTTACAAACGGCGATAGAGATTGATCGACATTATGCTTTGCATGACATTGATAAATATCCGATGATCCGTCTTTTCGGTGCGGGTGGCATGGGCTGTGTGTTTTTATCTGCTGATCAATGGGGTGAAAAACAGGTGGTGGTGAAATGTTTTTGGGAAGGGCGCAAAGGCACTCGTCAAGCCGTTTTCGGAGAAGCCATGTTGATGCGTCAGGTGGCGGGCGCGTATGTGCCAGCGCCATTGGATTGTGGTTATGTTGATGCCCATCGACAGGAACGCCCTTATTTTGTGAGCGAGTATATTGAGGGGGCTTTAGATGGTGAAATTTGGTTAGCCCAGCATGGCGCGTTTGATGTATCGACGGGTATTGCGGTGGCATCGAAATGGCGAAAGGGCTACAAGTGGCGCATGAGAAAGGGATTTATCACCTTGATTTAAAGCCCGCTAATCTGTTATTTAAACAAACAGATACGGGGTTAATGGTTAAAATCATTGATTTTGGGCTGGCACGGGTGGCGACTTCGTTGCGACAAGAGGCGATGTCGCGCCGTACAACTGCTGGTATGACGCAATTTGGACAGGCGATAATGGGGACATTATTATATGCGCCGCCTGAGCAAATGGGGGAGGAATGCTATGGCAAGCCAGGGGCGAAAAGCGATTTCTATGCTTTTGGGGCAACTTTGTATCGGTTAATGACAAATGAAAGTCCGCGCACTTTGAATCCACGTCGTTTATCGGATGCGCCGCCAGAATTGTTTGATTTACTGTGCCATTGTAAGGAAGAAAATCCGAGATTGCGCCCAGAAAAAGCTGCGGAAGTGGTGAAACGTCTTGAAACGATTTTGACGTTGGCGATGACTATTGTGGTTTCGCCAACGGGAAATTGTCAAACCATCAGTGCCGCTATCAAAAAGGCGAAAGCGGGTGATCAATCTGATTCTTTCCAAATAATAGATAAGGAAGAGATTAAATGTAAGCCGTCTCTTTTCAACATAACAAATAATGAAGAGATTTATGATGGGGAAAAAAGAATATTCCAAGAAGTGATAAGTGTAGAACAGCCTTCAGAAATGATTAGTGTTGTTACTCATGACGAATCGATAATTGTGAGTTTTTTGGAATGGCTTACGAATCCTTATTGAGTACAACGGATTTTAGAATGTAACGGATTTTAAAAAACCTTGTATCACGTTAACGTGATGAATTGAATCCGTTTCTCGTTCCCAAACTCCGTTTGGGAATGCCTTCCTCGACGCTCCGCGTCGAACAGTCTATAACACTGAGTACAACGGATTAACGGTATAAACGGATTCTGTGTACAGGATAAAAATTGAGCGTATTTTTCTCGTATTTGGTGAAGAACATTCGACGCGGAGCGTCGAGAAAGGCATTCCCAAACAGAGTTTGGGAACGAGGGGCAATAACTACAAGGATTATATATAAGAAGGGATTAAAAACGAGCATCGATCCAATCCTTTCTTATATACAATCCTTGTAGTTAGCGTTTTTAATCCATTCGAGGTTCAAGTTTTTTGAAGAAAAACTTTAGGCTCGACTCGAATATTCTGAAAATTCTGATTCAAACAAGAATAAAGAATCAAAAATGACAGGCAGATACAGGAATTTGTTCACATTTCTAAAACAATTAGATTGACTTTTACTCTAACCCAATTTCATTCTCGTTCCCAAACTCTGTTTGGGAATGCCTTCCGCGTCGAACAGTCTATAACACTGAGTACAACGGATTAACGGTATAAACGGATTCTGTGTACAGGATAAAAATTGAGCGTAGTTTTCTCGTATTTGGTGAAGAACATTAGCTTTGGACGTATTTTGGAGTTCAACGCTTTAGCTTTGTGCGTTTCTTGGAGTACAACGCTTTAGCTTTGGGCGTTTGGAGTACAACATTAACTTTGGAGCCGTGCTATTAACTGATGTTACGCACTATGTTTCCAAGATGTTTAAGCGATTTTTTCAAAAATCGGATTTCTAAGTAAGCGGCGAAACGATGTTTAAGCGATTTTTTCAAAAATCGGATTTCTAAGTAAGCGGCGAAACGATG
>JAOZSV010000490.1 GCA_029939505.1 Thiotrichaceae bacterium
GGGCATTCGAGGCTAATGTTTTTCTTCAAAAAACATTAGCCTCGAATCCTGCGTGTTCGCCCTGGCTTAACTTAATGGCATCGACGCTTCAGTTCAAAACGGATGTTATCATTTGCTCTTTTATTTCATTTTTTAGCGGTTTTTATTATCCAATTCAGAAAATTGAATAGTTTTTGTAAATTTTCGGTCGCAGAAATGGCAACAATTTCTTTGCTAAAAATATTTTGATTTAACTTAGCAAATTCCCAAAATTTTCCTGTGGAAACAATACCGTATATATCTAAAGATTGATTTTCATTAACGATTTGTGCCGCAATCATTTCGGATAATATTTGCGCCCAACCTTCATTAAAATTTTCTTTCTTAGCTTCCGATATACAAACGATAGGTTTTTCAAAGGTCGTGCCAATATCTGAAACGGGTGCAATGATAAAATCAGGAACACCCATCAAACCCTCTTTTTCAGAAACATCAAATCTGACTTATGACCATAATGGAATATCATTTTCTTTTGCAACAAGAGTTAATATTGGAGCAATAATATTTTCACAGATTGAATTTTCTGAAACATAACTATGCCTCGATTTGACATTCTCATCTATAAATGTAAACAGACTTTGATTGACATTAATCGGTTCTTCTTTTACAAAACCTTCCTCTTTCAATTTGATCTGAAATTTGGTGGCGACTTCTTCATAGTTTGAATAATTACCATACGACATAATGATTTACCTCGTTTATCAAAAAACGATCATAATTATACTCTAATTTATTGTAAAAATATTAGATTATTAGTATCAAACTATAAAAAAATGATTTCCAATCAGTCAATTTTCACCTTTTTAACAGGTATTATTAATCACAAAAATGATATCTTGAACTTAATGTTATTATTTTAACTCAATTAATATTCAGCTATCGTTTTTCAGATAAACATCCAGAATAAACAGCCCGTTTTTTAAAAATTGATTTTTCTGAACATCTATATAATAACAATTATAATTATTTAATTCAAATGACTTTTCAATAATATAGGAAATCCAATGTCTCATGCTAACGCTTTTA
>JAOZSV010000158.1:0-8104 GCA_029939505.1 Thiotrichaceae bacterium
TCAAAAATCGGATTTCTTAAACCTCGTTTCGCCGCTTAGAAATCCGATTTTTTTTTCAAAAATCGGATTTCTTAAACATCAACATCGTGTTTTCAGAATTTTGCAAGAACCTCCTTATGCTTGATGATAGAATATTTTTTATGAACAAAAAAATCGAAAAATTCCAACGTTGGGTAATTAAAATAGGAAGCGCATTACTGACGGATGAAGGGCGCGGATTAGATAAAACAGCTATTAAAAACTGGGTAGCACAAATGGCAGCCCTACATCAACGCAATATCGAATTAGTGCTAGTTTCCTCTGGTGCCGTTGCTGAAGGGATGACACGCTTAAAATGGACAGAACGCCCAACCGCTTTATATCAATTACAAGCGGCAGCGGCGGTTGGGCAAATGGGTATGGTACAAACTTATGAATCGTTTTTCCAGAAACATGCTTTGCACACCGCCCAAGTGTTGTTAACCCATGATGATTTAGCGAATCGCCAACGTTATCTCAATGCGCGTAGTACATTACGCACCCTTCTCCGTTTAAATGTTGTGCCAGTTATTAATGAAAATGATACCGTCACAACTGAAGAAATTCGCTTTGGTGACAATGATACACTAGCCGGTTTAGTGGCTAATCTGATAGAAGCTGATGTCTTAGTGATACTCACGGATCAAGAAGGATTATATGACTCTGATCCGCGCATCGATCCCACAGCCACTTTGATTCAAAAAGGGTATGCCGGTGATGCCCGTTTATTTGATATGGCAGGTGAAACCGGTGGTACATTAGGGCGGGGCGGCATGTTGACTAAACTTCGGGCGGCAAAATTAGCCGCACGTTCTGGCACAGCAACGCGAATTGCATCGGGCAAAGTGCCAGATGTATTATTACAGATTGCTGATAATGAACAAATAGGGACGTTATTATTACCCGCAAAAGCACCACTCGCCGCACGTAAACAATGGCTCGCTTCACATCTTAACATGCGTGGAAAATTATATTTAGATGAAGGGGCTGTTAACGTTTTGCGCCATGCCGGTAAGAGTTTATTGCCCATCGGTGTGACTCATGTTGAAGGGCAATTTGAACGAGGTGAAATGGTTGCCTGTCTGAGTCAGGATGGAGAAGAAGTCGCGTATGGTTTAGTCAATTATAATGCAGAGGAAACGCAGAAAATTTTGGGATATCCGAGTGATAAAATTGAAAAAATATTGGGTTATGTGGATGAGCAGGCGTTGGTTCATCGGGATAATTTGGTTTTATTGTAAAGACATTTTCGAAGTTTTCGTTTTATGAAAAAAACGAAAACCTCAAGAACCATTCATCATTCAGCATTATTCATGTTCAATTTGGATAATTCCAAGTGCATTTTTAACCGTGCAATCAATTCATTTTTTGAAATGGGTTTCGCCAGATAGTCATTTGCTCCAGAATCTAAGCCTTCCACCAAATCTGGCGTTTGATTTTTAGCCGTCAACATAAGAATCGGTAATTCATTGAGCGGAAAGCGTTTACGGAGTTGACAGCAGACTTCATAGCCCGTCATATTAGGCATTATCACATCAAGCAATATCAGATCGGGTTTATAGCCGGTTTCTATCTTGGCAAGTGCCTCTATCCCATTGCTTGCGCAAGTAACGGCGTAGTTTTGTAATGTCAAATGGTTAATAAGTACCTGAAGATTGACCATTTCATCATCAACGATTAAGATTTTGAAAGCCCCCTTTTTTAGGATTTGACTATCGCGATTGATTTCAGGTGACAATTTTTCAATGATTAATGCTTCAGGACAGAGCGATGAATGTTCTTCTATCGCGGATTCTTTATCTAATTCTAACGCGGATTTGTTAGCGATTGGTAAAGTAAAGGTAAAGCGTGAGCCAACATTGATTTCTGATGCGACTGTAATTTCACCGCCATGTAATTCCACTAGCTTTTTAGTAACCGCTAATCCTAAACCTGTGCCGCCATAAACTCGCGCGGTAGAACCATCCCCTTGTTCAAAAGATTCAAAGGTCGTATTTAATTTTTCTTCAGAAATGCCAATGCCTGTATCAAAGATGCTGGTGGCAATAAAATTTTTTTGGATTTCTGTAGAAATTTCTATGCGACCACTTTCTGTAAATTTTATTGCATTACTAATAATATTGTGCAGAATCTGTTGTAGGCGATTTTCGTCTGCGTAAACAGGTGGTAAATCATGGGAAATGGTGTTGACAAATTTTAACTCTTTTTTTCCAAGTAATGGTTTACTCAGCATAAATACGACTTCAACAATTTCTCGCATCCCGACAGATTTGCGTTGCAAATCAATATTTTTATGTCTCAGTTTGGAGAAGTCGAGAATGTTATTCACGAGATTAGCCAAACGTCGCCCACTGACAACAATCATAACGAGATTTTGACTCGTTTTTTCAGGTAAGGAACCAGTTGCGCCATCAATCAGGGAGTCTGCTATGCCAATAATACCATTAAGGGGAGTACGCAGTTCATGGGAGGTATTAGCCAAAAATTCATTTTTAAGTTTATCTAGGCGCTGTAATTCGGTATTTTGGTCTTCAAGGGCTTTAAAAGAGGCTTTTAACTGTTTTGCCATACTGTTAAATGAATTGGCCAGTTCTCCCAATTCATCGGAACGCTCTACAGGTAAAGTCTGATTCCATTCGCCGCTTGATAGTTTCTTGGCGGCTTCATTGAGACCAAGAATGGGTTGAACAATCCATTTAGAGGTGAAAATACCAATCAGCGTGGCTAATATGAGTGCTATCAATGTTAAAGCCAGCGTATTGTAAGTATTTTCGTGGATTCTTTCTAAAAAATACGCTTCAGGTACAACGACAATAATGAGCCAATCTAAATTAAACTTGTTTTTGAAGGGAGAAACATGAACAAGTTGTCGCTGACCTTGAAATGAGAAATGGGTTTGTTCGTTGCGAAGAATATGTGCAAAGTCACCATAGTGATAACTCAAGTATTTTGCGGTTGCTTGAATCAATTTGTCTTCAACATCGAAGGCTTTAAGTCGCTGTTTGTTTTTATCAAACGAGGGGTAGGGAAATGAACCGCCAACCAATAGCCCTGAACGTTCTACAATAAAGGTTTTTGCTGATGCATCCATTTTTAAATTACGCAAGAAGTCGCTAATTCGAGTTAAGGTAAAATCAGAGCCTAAAACGCCCTGCAATTGCCTTTTTTCATTTTTATAAGGATAGACGAAGCTCATACCTAATTGTTCTGTGCCTTTAGAGCCAATAAATTGGTAAATATCTGTCCATACTGGTTTACCGGCTTTTTCGGCTTTTTGATACCAAGGGCGAAGACGTGGATCATATTTAGTTGCTTCTAATTTTTTAGTGACAATACCTTCTTTATCTAAACGATTATCTAGCATAAGACCGCCGGTGTCATTATCTTTAAGATTGTAAGCTAAACCACCGTCATCTAATCTTTGTAATGCGATATAATCTCCTTCATTGTTACCACAATAAATATAACTGAGTTCATCAAAAACTTTGCTCTGTTTAAAGAGGTAGGGCAACCAATTCCGTAACTGTGTTAAATCCAATTGTCCATTAGAAATGGCGTTGGCATTGATATTAACCACAAGAGAGGGTATCTCAAGATAAGTATTGATGTATTGTTCAATGCGAGAGGTGATTTCACTATGTAATTGATTAGCGAGATCGTTAATAGCTTCTTGCCCGTTACGAAATGAAAGATAACCTGTTAATCCCACAGCCAAGATAATTTGGATCATAAATGGTACAATCAGGATCACTCGAATATGAGTGACTTTTCCAGAAATTTTTGAAACGAAGCGGTTGATTGATTTCATTGGTTGATAATATTTTAATTAAACCTGACCGGTTTTTGAAACCGGTCAGGTTTGTCGCTGACAACTGATAATTGAAAATTAGGATTGATGTTTTTTATCTGTGGATTCTTGATTATCAGCCATTAAACGGGCGGCACGACGTTTTCGCAATTCGACTAGAGTTAATACTGGACCTGAAATCGCATAGATCAAAAAGCAAAAAAATAAAATCTGGGGTGGATCAATTGATACAAGTACAAATACCATAACCACAATCAGCACGGTAAAAAATGGCACTCGCCCTTTGAAGTCTAAATCTTTAAAACTATGGTAGCGAAATGTGCTAACCATTAAAAACCCCATAAATATTGTGATAATCCATGCAGGTAAAGTTAAAATGGAACCCGTTATTTGATAGTCTGTACATAACCAAACAAAACTGGCCATCACTGCCGCTGCTGCGGGACTGGGTAATCCTTGAAAATGGGCTTTGTCAACTTTGCCCACTTGAGTATTAAAACGTGCTAAACGGAGCGCAGTGGCGGCGGTATAAATAAAAGCGGCTAACCAACCGAGTTTGCCAAATAAATTAGATATGTCAGCTAAAGAGGATAATGACCATTTATACATGAGCAAGGCAGGGGCAAGTCCAAAACAGACGAGGTCAGAAAGACTATCATATTCTGCCCCAAAGGCACTTTGGGTATTGGTCATGCGAGCAACGCGCCCGTCAAGTCCATCAAGTATCATACCGACAAAAATGGCTATTGCAGCCGCTTCAAAATGTTCATTGATTGCCGCAACTATGGCATAAAAACCGGAAAATAGGGCTGCGGTGGTAAATAAGTTGGGTAATAGATAAATGCCTCTACGTCTTGGTTTTTCCTGTATGTCTATTTCGTTAGTCATAATTAAAATTCTATTTTAAGTGAATAATTCATCATTCATCTTCTGCCCTTTGAACCTGCCATTTAAAAGTTCGGCATCACTTCAGAGGCTCTTGCAAAACTCATAGATGAAGAAAACGAGGCGAACACGCAGGATTCGAGGCTAACGTTTTTTGAAGAAAAACGTTAGCCTCGAATACCCCTACCATCCTGAAAGACGTGAGGTTTTGTAGGGGCAGACTTGCGTGTCTGCCCTCGTGAGATGTCCCTGCCCTCGTGAGATGAGTTTTGCAAGAACCTCTTCAGTTAATAATTAATAATTAATAATTAATAATTAATTATTTCCCAAAGTTTAATTTTTCGTTTTATCAACTAACTTATTTGCCTTAATCCAAGGCATCATATCACGTAACTTTGTACCCACTTGTTCCAATTGATGTTCACGCGCAATGCGGCGTTTCGCTTTAAACGTGGCTTTGCCCGTTTGATTTTCCATAATAAATTCCCGCGCAAATTCGCCTGTTTGAATTTCCTTGAGAATTTTACGCATTTCGGCCTTGGTTTGCTCGGTAATAATGCGGGGGCCTCGTGTCAGATCACCATATTCTGCGGTGTTGGAAATGGAGTAACGCATATTGGCAATACCGCCCTCATACATGAGATCGACTATCAGTTTGAGTTCGTGCAAACATTCAAAGTAAGCCATTTCTGGTGCGTAGCCTGCCTCTACTAGCGTTTCAAATCCGGCTTGTGCCAGTGCAGTTAAGCCGCCACAGAGTACCACTTGTTCACCAAATAAATCGGTCTCCGTTTCTTCACGGAAATTGGTTTCAATAACCCCCGCACGTCCACCACCATTGGCAGAGGCATAAGATAGCGCAATCTCTCTTGCTTGCCCCGAAGCATTCTGATACACTGCAATCAAAGAAGGTACGCCAGCCCCTTGCGTATAAGTAGAACGTACTAAATGTCCAGGCCCTTTTGGCGCAATCATAATGACATCCAAGTCTTCACGGGGTTCAATTTGTTCAAAATGAATGTTAAACCCGTGTGCGAAAGCCAATGCCGAACCCTTTTTAATGTTGGGGGCAATACTCTCGCGGTAAAGTTGCGCCTGATGTTCATCAGGGGCTAATACCATCACTAAATCTGCCCAAGCAACCGCATCTTCAATAGACTTGCTCTGTAACCCCGCTGCTTTTACCTTCTGCTCAGATGTAGAACCGTTCTGTAATCCAACAACGACTTCTACCCCTGAGTCATGCAGATTATTAGCATGAGCATGACCTTGCGAACCATAGCCAATGATAGCCACTTTTTTGCTTTGGATAATGGATAAGTCAGCATCTTTATCGTAATAAATGTTCATTTAAACTGTTATTTCCTGTTTTGATTAAATTAAAGAATGACTCCAACGAAAAATAGACATAAGGCAAAAGATCAATGCGAGAACCTCTTGCAAAAATTGCTTAAAAACAATATTTTTTAGTTTATCATATCGTATCAAAATAGAATTAATATCAGAGCCTCTCGCAAAATTATGGATACCTTATCATTTTCTAACCTACTAAATACTTTGGAACAACAAGATTCTCTCAGCAGTAAAGAATCTATTATACGAACTGCCACGACTGATAATACATTGACAAACGGTCAAATATCGCAAGTCATTGAAAAACTTGATTTTTCTAAAGAACAAGAACAGATATTGGACATTTTACGTCCAGAAATTTCTGGCATGGAAAAGCTCATTCCTATCATGGAAGCGTTTGATTTTACGACAGATAATAAAAAAGACAGCGTATTATTTGGAGAAGCCGTTAAAAAACCTCAAAAATCAAAATCCAAGCAATCCACAGATTCCCAAGAGACGAAGACGCAACAGGCGATTAACTCATCCTCTTTTTCAGCCCTGTTAAATACTTTGGATGATCAGAATTTTCCAAAGGAACAATTGTATTTAATAGAACTGGCGGCGTATCGCAATCAATTTTCTTCGGAACAAGTTGTGCAACTTCTTGAGAAAATTCAATTTCCAAGACAGAAATTGAAGGCATTAAAAATTCTCCGTCATAAAATCATCGATCCAGAAAATCACTTTTTAATCCTTAAAGCATTTGTACATAGTTTAAGTAAGAAAAAAGCAATGGCATTACTTAAAAATGAAGAAAATAATGAAGAATTTGAGCGGATGTGATTTGTAACAACTTTAGTCACAACCTGAAATGTCAAGATTTGTTACTCTTCCTCAAGATTTGTTACTTTTCCTCCACAAGCCTCATAACAACGCCTATAATGACTTTCGCATCTTCTTCTCTTAATAAGAGAAGGTTGATTAATCTCTCCTTCGTCACAAGGAAGCTCTAGTTGAAGTGAACAATAGGCGGTTTTCTTTTTTTCCAAGTATTCACATTGACGTTTGGATGTGTCACATTGGGCGATACAGGTTTCGCCTTTAGCTGTCGTGGGTGCAGTAAAGGTATATTCAGCGTCATAAAAGGGAACACATCCCACGCTGAAATACATCACCAATATAACCCACCCATTTTTTGATTTAAAAGTATAGTTCATCATTCACCATTAGGAAGTAATATGGCATATAGTGATTTTTCGATCAAAGATGTAAAACATAAGCTCAATATTAAAATTATTGAAAATGAAAGCCTCTTTTCTCAGATTCCAGAATTGGAAATCAGTGATTATCTGAAAACAACTCTAAAAAGAAATGTACCATTAGCATTATCAATAAATACAGAAAAAGCCCGTTCAGAATTGATAATAATCAATATTTTACTAGAAACGAAAGAAAAAACGTCTAATACAGTGAGTTTGTTTTCAGGTATTGATTTTACTGTTGAAAAAGAAAAGGGCTTAAATGGATTTTGTGATTATATAATGAGTGCTTCCTCAGAACAACTTTATCTTGAAATTCCAGTTATCACAATAGTTGAAGCAAAAAATGAAAATATCATTTCAGGGATTGGGCAATGTGTGGCAGAAATGGTTGCGGCAAAAATACTTAACGAGAAGGAAAATCATATCCAACCGCATATCTATGGTGCTGTAACGACAGGCGATGAATGGAAATTTATTAAATTAACTGAAAAAACGGCGTTTGTAGATATTGATTCATATTATATAAATGAGATTAATCGTATTATTGGAATATTGGTTAATATGGTAGAAGCAAAAGCTTAACGAAAAACCTCTGAGGTTTCCAAAACCTCAGAGGTTTGGCTCCATTTTTTAACGGAAAACCTCTGAGGTTTCCAAAACCTCAGAGGTTTGGCTCCATTTTTTAACGGAAAACCTCTGAGGTTTCCAAAACCTCAGAGGTTTGGCTCCATTTTTTAACGAAAAACCTCTGAGGTTTCTAAAACCTCAGAGGTTTGGCTCCAAACATTTTTTAACG
>JAOZSV010000158.1:8204-11947 GCA_029939505.1 Thiotrichaceae bacterium
AAAACCTCAGAGGTTTGGCTCCAAACATTTTTTAACGGAAAACCTCTGAGGTTTCCAAAACCTCAGAGGTTTGGCTCCAAACATTTTTTAACGGAAAACCTCTGAGGTTTCCAAAACCTCAGAGGTTTGGCTCCAAACATTTTTTAACGGAAAACCTCTGAGGTTTCCAAAACCTCAGAGGTTTGGCTCCAAACATTTTTTAACGGAAAACCTCTGAGGTTTCCAAAACCTCAGAGGTTTGGCTCCAAACATTTTTTAACGGAAAACCTCTGAGGTTTCCAAAACCTCAGAGGTTTGGCTCCAAACATTTTTTAACGGAAAACCTCTGAGGTTTCCAAAACCTCAGAGGTTTGGCTTCCAAACACTTTTCTGAAAGTTTATAGATTTATTTTTTTAGCAGGCGACAATAAATTCTTTCACATAAAACGCCTATCGCAGCACCCACGCTATAGCACAGTAAATCACTCCACACAAAGCGATATCCAAGTATTAAACCACCCAAAGGATATTCTCGAATCTCGTCAATCCAAGGCGCGTGATAAAATTGGCTCAATTCTATGAAGAACGAAAAGAGTAATGCGATAGCAGCCACTTTGAATGACGATTTTTGCGGAAAAATAAAGCCTATTAGGAGAAAAATCATTAAGGTCCATAGCGTGTCACCGGCATAAGTGCTTATAAAAACCGGTAAGATGTCAGGATGGGTGCGTGATGCGAGCCCAAGTATAACCACTATGAATATGATAAATGCGTAAACGATTCTATTTCTGGTGAATTTAGTTGATGTCATTCTTTGTCTCATTTCAGAAAAGGTTAAATGTCGCAGGGCGAACACACAGGTTCGCCCTACAGGTTTCCGGGTTTTCATTCGGAGCTAAACCTCCGAGGTTTTGGAAACCTCGGAGGTTTTTCGTGAAACTAACCTGAACGTCTATAGATGAACATTAATTAGAAATCAGCTTTTCAGTTCCTGAATGAAAAAGTTCATCTTTTACATTGTAATAACCATCAATGCTCTGGCTCAAAAAGATGAGGGCGACAATTTTATCATTGAATTTCAAAATACCCCAAGCACTCGGCTCAGAATTGTCGATAAAATGCCCTTTTATAGAGACTTTCACACTTTGAACTTCTCCCTTAAATAAGGCTTCTACGATTTCTTTCTCAACATCATTGGAAAATTGCGTAAAAAATTGTTGCTTTTCCATTTTGTCAGAACAGTACCTATCAGGGCTGACCCAAATTTTGGCATATTGATAGGGTGGCATCGTTGGAATAAGCAGTGCCACTTCTGGCTCCTCTGGTAAAGAGGCACTGACTGCGTCTAAAAACGCAACGAGTTCCTTTTTAGCCGGTTTTTCAAAAATACTTTTATTTTCAATCGCTTGAAGAATATTTTCTGGAAAAATAGTCACCACTTCTGACAGAGAATTTGCTAATGCCTTGGATTGCTTATCCAGTTTATTTTGAAATTCAATACGGTTTTTGGCAATACGGCTGTTTTCACGATAGTCGTCTATTTTTTCTACGACAAAAAACGCGACTAAAAGACTGAGAATGACAATTATCAGAATAATCCACGTTTTGCGACGATTAAATTGGGATTCCTGAGAAGCAATACCGGCTCTTTTGGCGGCAGATTCAGCTAACACCATCAGGCTACACAAAAGACTAGACACAACTAAAAGACAGGCAATGATGCCAAAGATAATAATCAGCAATTGTGTATAATTTTGTATCCAATCTGGCAAAATATCCCATTTTAAAAAGAGATCGACTGTCGAAAGAATAACGCCTAATATAAATAACGTAAAAACGAAAAGCGTTAGATTTGTTGCAAGGCGGGCGCATACTAAATGGTTGATTTTCAAAATAATTTTTACCTCATTTTAGAAACCCAGTTTTTTCAAAAAAACTTAGTTTCTTTATTATGTGACTCATTAAATCACTAATCCGACTACTGTTGCCGTAAAACAGGTTGCTAAGACACCTGCAAACACCGATTTCATTCCCAAAGAAATAAATTCATCTCTCTTTTCAGGCGACATGGCAGTCAATCCGCCTATCATAATACCAAGGCTGCCAATATTTGCAAAACCACACAAAGCATAAGTCATAATGATTTTACTCCTTTCCTGCAAAGCCTCTGCGGGTAAATTTGATAAATCTAGGTAAGCAATCAGTTCATTTAAAATGACTTTTGTTCCCATTAACGAGCCTGTCGTCATGATTTCAGAGGCGGGTATGCCCATCAGAAAAGTTAAGGGCGCCATAATGAAACCTAAAATACCTTGTAACGTGATTGGTTGCCCATAGATTTCAGGTAAAAGCTGTAAAATCTGATTGACTAAGCTCACCAGGGCAACTAAGACGATTAACATCGCAATGACATTAATCAAGAGTTTCACGCCATCTGTTGTGCCTTTGACAATGGCATCCATCCCGCTTAAAGCCATTTTAGGTAATTCTATCCTATCTTGTTGTAAATCATTTCGATGGGGAACGATTAACATGGAAATGATTAAAGTTGACATCACATTTAAAACAGAGGCCGTCAAAATATGCCCCATGACATTGGGGATTTTAGCCGATAAAATATTGGCATATAAAATCAATTCGATTCGAGGCTAAAGTTTTTTTTAAAGAAAAAACTTTAGCCTCGAATTGAGTTTTTTTTTCAAAAAAACTCAAACCTCGAATACTACCCGCGATGGTTGACATACCTGCAACCATGACGGAGAAAATTTCGCCCCGTGTCATATTTTTAAGATAAGGCTTTATTAACAAAGGGGATTCAATCATGCCGACAAACGCATTTGCAGCCACACTTAATCCAACTGAGCCACTCACATTCAAACTTTTTTGCAATAAATAGGAAAAAAATTGGACGACTGCGGGTAAAATGCGATAGTAATAAAGCAGCATTGATAGCGCACTCATCACTAAAATCAACGGAAGTGCTTTAAAAGCAAGCACAAACATCATTCCCTCATTTTTTATCTCAAAGGGCGCATCGCCTCCGCCTAGATAACCAAATACAAAACTTGTGCCAGTTGTTGTCGCGACTTCTAACGCTAACACGATTCGAGGTTAAAGTTTTTGTGAAGCAAAAACTTTAACCTCGAATTGATTCAGTTGCCCAAAAATGTCTTTAAAAATCGCCCATTTTAAAAAGAGAATGGTGAGAGTGAAATGGATTAAAATCGCTATGAGAATCGGTTTAAATGAAATCGCCTTTCTTGCTTCACTAAAAGCGTAGGCGATCAAGAGAATAGTTAATAATCCAAAAATGCCTTGTATTGTGATCATATTGGTGCGAATTAAGAGTTAAAATTGGAGTTCGAGGTTTAAGTTTTTTTAAGAAAAACTTAAACCTCGAAAACGCTTCAGCTTTTGTTTTTTGGAGTCCAACGCTTTGGCTGATTTTTGTTTGACATAGGTGTAAGTATGAATTATGCTAACATATGAGAGATTTAATCTCAGGGCTGTCAGTATGCCCGATTTAGCGGATAATATCCAATAATTGGGTATATTTGACAGGATAATTTTTAAACAGGGCAAACTTGCCTGATTTGTCGGTCAATATTTAGGAATATGAGGACAAAAAGTCAGTTATAGCATTTCCCTTTTGAGTTAAATACATATCTGATGTGACGCAGGGTGCTTTCGAGGTTTCCGCTTCAAAAAACGGAAACCTCGAAATCAATTCTAAATTCCACCGATTTCATCGGTGGCTATTCACA
>JAOZSV010000491.1 GCA_029939505.1 Thiotrichaceae bacterium
GCAACTTATGGAAAACCATTTTTTTTAATGGTTCAAAAAAGGAACGAACCCCAAGGGTATAGTCTTGGTTTAGTCTAATTCCTCGCCCATCACTTAATCTTTTTTCAATAAAAGTTATACCTTTATCCGTTATAAACTTAGTAAATTCACCAGGGCCTCGAATGATCTCTCTCACATGCTTCATTGCTTGATCGTTCCAAGTTTTCATTTCGAGGTTTGAGTTTTTCTTCAAAAAACTCAAACCTCGAAACCAGTCACTTTACCCCAGATTTCAATTTTTCTACCTGCGTGTTTCGAGAGGGCATGTCCAACTCGCGTACTACCCTTATAGGCTTCTTGAGCTGATTTCAAAGCAATCTTTGCCTGACCTCTCGAAAAAACCACTAACCCCTTTGTCATACCACATCCAAGCATTCCTGCTCCAGCAGGCACAATAGGAGCTACAGCTAAAGGTAAATCAATACCTAATGGTATCCAATCTCCTTCAGTAAAACCATAATAAATGTCATATATTATGATTGGAATATCCCATACATAATCTGCGAATAGACCATAAGGATCAATCAAGCTCACAGGATTACCAGTGACATAAGCATACCGATTCAAAGTCTGCCCTTCATCAATACTCCCTAACAGAATATCCTGATTAACGAACCTTCTTATTTCCGGATTATAAAACCTAGCACGCATGTAGTAAAGACCAGATTCATCTGCCATTACCCCATACATCCCATTAAACAAAAACGGCGTTGTCGAAGCATCACCACTAAGCAAAACGCCATAAGGTGAGTATTGAAAACGCTCAACAACCTGTTTGCTTTCATCCGTCAAAGCAACCGTACTTCCACGAAAATCAAAGTGATAACTCAGATACTCACCATTTGACTCTTTTCGAGGTTTTAGTTTTTTGAAGAAAAACTAAAACCTCGAAACCAATCAACCCTAAGCCATACACGTAATAAGTCTGTGTGCCATTGGCTTCGGTTTTGACTAAGACTTGACTAAGGAATCAGGATTTAATAACATCCCAAACTTTGTGTTCGGTTGGACTGGCA
>JAOZSV010000358.1 GCA_029939505.1 Thiotrichaceae bacterium
GCTTTGGCGATCTTTGGAGTCCAAACCTTTAGATTTGGGCGTTTTTTGGAGTCCAACGCTTCAGCTTTGGCGAATTAATAGCACTGTTCCAAATCTAAAGGTTTGGACTCCAAAAACGCCCAAATCTAAAGGTTTGGACTCCAAAAACGCACAAAGCTAAAGCGTTGTACTCCAAAAACGCCCAAAGCTAAAGCGTTGAACTCCAAAAACTAAAAACTTGATCATCAAGTAATTCACCATTAACAATTCACCATTCCTATGGACTATACTCATTTTTCTTTTCCTTTAAATGTTTATGCACAAGCCTTATGTTTAGAAGAAGGGCATTTTAACTATTTACATTATGGGTTTAATTTGCAACAGGGCATTCATCAGGCTCAACAAAATTCCACCAATTTTATCATGACAAAATTGCCCCCAGCCCCTGCGGATATCCTTGAAGTGGGCATCGGGGCAGGTACGACGGGTAGTCAACTTGTCAAAGCCGGTTACAATTATACGGGCGTGGTACCCGATCCCGTACAAATTGCTTATTGTCGCGAGAAAGAACTGCATTTGATAGAAAGCCGTTTTGAATCTCTGTCAGAAGAAACGCAATATGATGTTATCTTATTTCAAGAATCCGCCCAATATATCCCAAGCAAAGCATTGCTGCAAAAAGCGAATGCCCTGTTAAAACCAACAGGGCGGGTATTGATTCTTGACGAGATAACGACAGAAGTCATTGGGGGTTTAGATCAATTCGTCAAGCAATTTGATTTTCAGATAGTCGATAAACAAGACTTTACTAAAGAAGCGGCTCCTTCATTGGGCTATTTGATAGAAATTATCTATAAACACCGCATTTCTTTATTGCAAGATTTACAATTATCAAGTCTGCAACTCAGCGAATGGCTTTATCGTCTGGAAATCAGAAATAAGGCTTACCAAGATAAAACATTTTCTTATCTGTTTTTTCAACTGAGCCATTGAGTAAAAATAAAAAAACCAAGTTTCTTAAAGAAACTTGGTTTCTCTCCCTCAACGTAATTACGAGAATCCTTTTATGCGTGAAAACCGTCGCAAGAAAAAAGAGCGAACTCTTGAAGAGATCGCGAATAGTTTAAGTCTTATCAACTGGAAAATAGCAACGAAGAGTGTATTGGAATTAGAAAATAAGGGCTATCAAACTAATAGCAATGCACACCGCCTTCAAATTATCGGAGAATTTTTTGTCTTTTTGATCCAAGTTGCTGATAGATTGGCTTATGAACAATTGGATGAGGAAAAACGATCGCGTTTTGTCACCGCCTTAGCATTGCGTATGGCAGATATTTTTGCAGATAATCAATACGATGTCTTGGGAGAAGGTGAACACCGTAAAGCATTTATTGACTTGCTTAATCAAAGGGCAGAGGATTATGCCGAGTTAAGTTTCCATAATGGCGAGGCGGGATTTGATTTTATGCGTTATTTTGGGGAACAAGTTGCAGCAGTTATGAAAGAAAAACACTTTGTAAGTCAACAAGTTATGGGTATAGACGGCCCTGAAGCGATTAAAACGCTTAAAAAAGGAATGCGGGATTTTTTTAAGTCTTATGCTGAGAGTACAACGAATTGACGAAATAAACGAATTTTGGATTCCAACGCTTTAGCGATTAAGAAAAACAGCCCGTTATGACAAGCCGTTTTTTGAAAAAACGGGATTAGAAAGCAAAAATCATGTTTATGGATGGATTTTATTTATTCATTCTGAAAATTCTCAAATTCTGAAAATTCTGATTCTAACAAAGGAGTAGAAAAAAATGAAATATTACACTCAATTGAGTTTGGTGTCGGTATTATTGAGTTCATCAATGCCGTTGGTAGCTGGTCCTCTTGACCCACCTACAGCACCGGGAAGTACTAACAGTTATAGCATTGGGGATATCTGTAATCGTTTGGATACTGGGGCGGCAGGGACTCAAATCCCTTTTACTGAGCCGACTGCTGCTCCCAGTTCAACTGGTTGTACGTTTAATGAGGTGATGAGTAAGGTGCCGGCAATCAATGCGAATGGTGCGTTGCCGGGAGATGTGTTGGCTGGCCAAGTTTTTTGGGGATTGATAAGTGGTAACTGGGGATTGCAAACCGGCACTGCGACGGCGGGTGCGAATGTCACTGGTACGGATGGTAACTTGGTGATAACAATTCCCGATGGGCTTTATTCTGGTAGTCAGACAGCAACGGCCAATGATACCGATTTAACGGCGGCGAATATCAAAAACGGTGTCAATTTTTTTGGTACGACCGGGACCTATACGGGTATTGGTGGCAATGTGCAAGATACCAGCTCTGGTGATGCGGTGGTTGGTGAGATTCTGAATGGGAAAAAGGCTTGGGTTGATGGTAGTGAAGTCACGGGAACTTTAGCGACTCAAACCCCTACTGATACGACGGTTAATCAACCCGCTGGTCATTATAATGCGTTTGATTTGTCCACAGTCGATACGGATTTGACTACTGCGAATATCAAAAGTGGTGTGACCGTTTTTGGGGTGGCTGGTGATAGTAATGTCGTTGATACCAGTTCTGGTGATGCTGTAGCTGCGGATATCGCTTCTGGTAAGAAGGCTTGGGTTGATGGGAGTGAAATAACGGGTACAGCAAGTGGCGGTGGCGGTTCGGTTGCATTACCTAAAACCGGACAGACCACTTGCTATGACGAGGCAGGAGCGACCATTTCTTGTACGGGAACAGGGCAAGATGGTGACTTACAAAAAGGCACCGCTTGGCCCAACCCCCGTTTTACGGATAACACTGATGGCACCGTCACCGATAATCTTACGGGCTTGATTTGGCTAAAGGATGCGAACTGTATTCAAACAAACTATTCCGGCTTTGATAATGATGGCACTGCTGGTGATGGGAAAGTCACTTGGCAACATGCTTTAGATTTTGTGGCCGGTATTAATAGTGGAACATATCAAAATTGTGGTGCCTCTAAAACGGACTGGCGTTTGCCGAATCGTGTTGAACTGACGAGTTTGATTAATGCCGAGTATAAAATTCCAGCCTTGTCAGATGCTGCTGGAATCGCAAAATGGACTGAGGGTGATGCGTTCTCGGACGTGCAGACGAACTACTACTGGTCGTCCTCCACCGCCGCGGACAACACCGACCGCGCGTGGCTCGTGAACCTCGGCAACGGCACCGTGAACTTCGGCTTCAAGACGACCACGTACTATATATGGCCCGTCAGAGGCGGACAATAGACACTTTGAGGCTTTGGATGCTTAGTCGGGGGGTGTCGGGGGGTGTCCCCCCGACTCGATTTTTTTTTGACCTTTTTCCGATTCCCAAAAGCGGACAAATGTTAAACCTCTTCAACTGATGTTACGCAAAGCTATTCTATTCGAGCTTAGAAATCCGACTTAGAAATCCGATTTTTTTTTAAAATCGGATTTCTTAATCCTCAATGAGGCAAAAGTTCTTTTAAAGAAAAAACGT
>JAOZSV010000492.1 GCA_029939505.1 Thiotrichaceae bacterium
GTCGCGTAGGGTGGGTAGAGTGAAACGAAACCCACCACAACTAAAAGTATTAATTGAGAAATGGTGCTGCTTCGCTCCTACCCACCCTACTCTTACTGAAATGAACGCCCAAAGCTGAAGCGTTGGACTCCAGAATTCAATGCCATTAAGTTAAGGGCAGACACACCAGTCTGCCCTACAAAAACCAGCGTATCATAAGATTGTAAGGGCATTAGAGTCATTGTAAGGGCATTAGAGTCGAGTCGATGTTTTAGTTTTTTTATGTCATAAACATCTTTGAATAGCTAAACGAAAACCCAGCGTGTGTAAAAACGAATTAATCTGATATAAATCGGAATTAGACTTTCGTGAAACCCTTTTATTAGTCTCGTCTTGGCTGAATTTTACCTTTTCAATCACTTGAGACGTAACGGCTTGTGCTTCTGCAACATGTTTTAAAGCCATCTTGAAAGCTTCTGGATCGTCATCTTCAAATGCCGCATCAAGATATTCTGCTGCTTCTTGAGGATCGCGGCGGAGTGCTTCTATTAATTCTGCATGATAACTCTTACCCATTATTACCTCCATAATCATGCCAATAAGTCTTGGCTTTACGAATATCCCTTTGTTATGTGCTTTTGTCAGCTTCACCTACTGATTTACTCTCACCAAAATTGCCTCGTATAAGCCTATCCATTCCAAAAACGCCCAAAGCTGAAGCGTTGAACTCCTATTCCAAAGCTGAAGCGTTGGACTCCTATTCCAAAGCTGAAGCGTTGGACTACAGAAAAAACTTACAAAACGCGCTTTTCTAATCCTAACTTAGATAATTCTGCTAACCGTTTTGCTTAACACTGCCACATTGGCTTTTTCTGGCAGTAAGTAGCGTAGGGTGGGTAGAGTGAAACGAAACCCACCACAACTGTATTAATTGAGAAATGGTGCCGCTTCGCTCCTACCCACCCTACTCTTACTGTGTTAATTGAGAAATGGTGCCGCTTCGCTCCTACCCACCCTTCAACTTTTATGTAGGGGAGCAGGCAAAATCTTTTTCGTGTAACACAAGCCTC
>JAOZSV010000493.1 GCA_029939505.1 Thiotrichaceae bacterium
TTACTCACTCAAGCGAATTGGAGTGATCCACCCTGTCGAGAGGCGATTTTACGCCGGGCAAAACAAGTCTATTTTAGAAATGTATTACATATCCACCCCCCAGTCAGTTTAAGTGTGGATCGAGATAGTTACTTCGCTCACCTGGGTGAGCAATGTGGTATGGAATGTGTGAAAAATGATTATGATTTTGAACAGGTGCTGAAAAAGCGAATTGAAAAGAGTCAGCGTTTATTTTTATTAGTGAGTCGTTTTGAACAAGGTGTTCCAACATTGGGTGAGCATTTAGCCAGCATTATTCGTAATCTTAGTGAAGATTATGCGAATCGTTTTCATGTGATACTTTGTGGTGGTGAAAAATTAGCGGCTTTAAAATATGAAAGTGGTCATTTATCCCTGTTAAATTTTGCGAAAGATGAACATTGGACAGAATTAGGGCGTGATGAAGTTTGTATCTTAAGGAAACATCGTTTTCCGAATTTAAATTTGTATGAGATTTTAGTGGATCGATTGCTAGAAATCAGTGGGGGGCATCCTAAAATATTGAATCAGTGTTTAGCATTTCAATCCAATTTTCCTGAACTGGATTTAGCGAAATATCCGGATAAATTAAGTCGGAGTGATGAAATTTCACAATTGTTTATACCCTTTATAAAAACCGGAATGCAAAAACAATGGCTCCAATGGTTAGCACAAGATAGAGTAGCAGAATGGCAGCCCTATATATTAGATGATGTCTTACGTGAATTGTATTGGAAAAATGCCCTGATTAGGCGTGAAAAAGAGGGGGAAAGCGGTTTGTATTGGCGGTGCAAAGCAATAAAAATGGCTGGGAAAAGAATTTTAGGAAGAGAGCATTGACTTAATTAGACATGATGCCAATTTAATGTAACTTATTGATTTGCTTGATATTCCTATTTTTTGTAAAATGAATAAAATTGAGTTCAATTGACCCTTGATTTATAGATTAAGTCAATGGTATTATAATCGACCGAAATTCCACCGATTTCATCGGTGGCTATTCACATTTCACCCCGTTGGGGTTAGTT
>JAOZSV010000159.1 GCA_029939505.1 Thiotrichaceae bacterium
AAAAAAACTTTAACCTCGACTCTCGAATGTACTCCATTCGTATTTCAAGGCTGAGTAGTTACTAAAAAAGTGTTTCAGACATTAAGCAGCTTCCGTGATCGGAAAATTAACAAGTGATAAAACCATTGGTGCTTGATTATTATCTGTTTGTATAATGTGTCGCTCACCAACATTTCGTTTTCCAAAATGCAGGTTATATTCATCCTGTCTTTTTCTTAAAAATTGTGCCAAATCAGAGTTTGGGGAAATCGTTATTATTCCAGAAAACTGTGATATTGTGTCAGAATCGAAATCACATAGCACTTTTTCGGATAAGTAATTTAATCTCTGAATTCTATCCTCATCGAACCAATCAGCAGCAAGAACCAAATCCCATTGTATATCATCAGGATTTCTTGCAACAAGACATTTTACGATAAAAGGCCCTTTCTCATTCTCTATTTTTAAAAGTGCTTTCACAATTTTTATAACGAGATTTTGCATAAATCCTCCACTATGTTTTTTGTTGCTTCAATCATAGAGTCGGAGTCACCCTTATTAGCACTCGCGGGGTCCTCGTATCGTTTGTGCTCATTCCACAGCATTACGATTGACCAAAACGGCATTTGTTTTATTCTAAGCTCATCACCTGTCAGTGCTACAAGTAGGTCAAAATCATGGACTTTAAGAAACCTGAATTTTCCTTCGGTTTTGTATTTTGACCATTTAAGCTTTCTTGTAATTGCAAGTTTTAAGGATAATTCAACGCAATAGCCACAAAGATATATTGAGTTAGAAAATCTGCCATTATCGTTTAACAGCTTTGCATCGTAATACTTTTGCTTGATATTTTCTAACATTTCACTTTCTGTCAATTTAAACTCCCATTGCTAAATTGTGTATTTAGCCTATAGAAATCCGATTTTTGAAAAAAAATCGGATGAACCCATCCCACTATTATTCAACTACAAGTAATTACGACAAGGATTATTGATAATAAAGGATAAAAAACATTATAAATCAAATATTTAATAACATTAAACCGAGTTCTTATCCTTTTTTATAAATAATCCTTGTAGTTATATTGTTTGGGTTAAGTATTAGTGGGATAGGTTCATTTCTTTCTGCCTTGAGATTTTAGTTTTTTCTTCAAAAAAAACTTTAGCCTCGAAACTTGAGCATCAAATTAAAACACTTCTGCTTGCTGCATGGCTTGTTTAACAACGTCGTGATAATTTTCGGATAATGGAGTCAGTGGTAAACGAATGCCATCGGGAATTAAACCCAAAGTATGCACTGCCCATTTAACAGGAATTGGATTAGCTTCAACAAATAAGTTTTTATGAAGCCCCATTAAACGTTGATTAATCGCCTCCGCCCCTTTACGATCACCTGCAAGTGCGCGTTGACACATTTCAGACATCGCCTTGGGCGCAACATTAGCCGTCACGGAAATTGTCCCTTGACCACCAAGTAGGATTAATTCCATCGCTGTTGGATCATCACCACTGTAAATTGCGAACTGATCGCTGGCTAATGCAACCAATTCACGTATCCGCGTGACATCACCTACCGCCTCTTTGATACCAATGATATTATCAATCCCTGTTAAACGTTTTACCGTCGCAGGCTGCATATCGCAAGCAGTACGCCCTGGCACATTATAAAGTAATTGAGGAATAGGTACTGCTTCAGCCACCTTTTTATAATGTTGATATAAACCCTCTTGTGTCGGTTTATTGTAATAGGGGGTAACTAATAAACAGGCATCTGCCCCAACATTTGCGGCACAACGAGTATATTCAATGGCTTCCGCAGTAGAATTAGAGCCTGTTCCTGCAATCACAGGTACACGACTAGCTGCCTGCTCAACAACAATGCGAATCACTTCACAATGCTCATCATGATTTAACGTTGCTGATTCACCAGTTGTCCCTACTGCGACAATGGCTTTTGTTTGATTATCAATATGATAATCCACTAAATGGCGTAAACTGGTTTCATCGACGCTATCATCTTTATTCATAGGTGTAACCAGTGCTACCATACTACCTTGAAACATCTTAATGGCTCCTGTTATTTAGTGATAAGTTACTTATTAGTAGGGATTTTTTAAGCGTTTAAGCGTTCCTGTCGAACACTTCGTATAAAATCACGACGTTCATCAAGTGCTTGTGCGGTTAATTCGTGCCCTTGTTTACGGGCATTGTCTATGATTGAACTAAATAGGATATCTGCGTTATCTTCAAGTAAATTAGGGTATTTATCAAGTACCTGAAGGGCTTCTTCCATAGTCGTCGTTTGAATAAAAGCGTCTAAAGCCGCTTCCATATCTTGAGGTTTTGCTGATTCTATTTCCATAAATCTTTCATAAGTATCATAGAAAAATATAAAAAAATTAATTGTTAATATTAATTTAAATTAATATTAATAAAAAATGATAAACATTTTATGAAACTAAAATTCTTTAAAATAAAAAAGGTTTATAATAAGAAGTCAACCTCTTGTGAGGTTTTGAAAACCTCTGAGGTTTTTGGAGTTATTTATCTGAATTTCTATAAATACAACATCGTGACTGGTTTAGTAAAATAATAACATTCCTTCCAAGAAGTACCTATTATGACAACAAGCTCTGCAAATCAAATAGACGAAGCTGAAATACCCTCTTCTCCGACAAAGTCAACACCCCAAATGATGGAATGTGGTGCAGCCATTTCTAGTGGGCAGATGGAAAAATTTGTCAGTAGTTTTCAGCAAAGCACACGGCGTTGGGAAATCTTTGTCTATCCTGCTTTATTTGCCTTTGTGATATTAGCAGGCTACGGTTTTTTTCTCATTTATAACTTAACAAGTGATATGTCTTCTATGGCAGATAGCATGGATTCTAAAATGGGGGAACACATGGAATCTATGACTAAAAGTATTGTTAGCTTATCAGAACAAATTTTGATCATGTCAGGGCAAGTTCAAATTATGGCTCGCACGATGAATGACATATCAACCAAACTGGATACGTTGGAACCCATGCTGCAATATGTTGGTTCTATGGATCAGTCTATGGCTAAAATGACGTATTCAATGGAACATATGGATCAGATGATGACGCAGATGGATCAGTCGATGACACGGATGGATCATTCTATCGGAAATATGAATAACTCTATCGGAAATATGGATAACTCTATTGCAGTGATGGATAATTCAATGCGAAATATGGATCAGTCGATGCGTGTTATAACGGCGACAACTGATCAAATGCGGTTAGATTTAAGTATGATGAGTCGAAGTTTATCGAATGTAACGCGCCCAATGTCGTTTGTTAATTCTTTTGTACCTTGGTAAATGCAAGATTTGCCAGGTTTTTTAAACCTGGCAAATTGAATTCATTAGGGCGATACCATTATTTCTTCATGCACTCATTATAGAGTTCATTAAATTCAGCTGAGGTTTCTTTAGCTTCAGCCTTCAACTCTTCTAATAAGCGTTTTTCTAGCTCATCGACTTGAGCGTTTTCATCAGAAAAAATGGTTTTACGCAGCCAATTTGCTTCGGATTTGCCAATCACGCCATCTGCGAGGATATGGCTTTTTGCGGCTTCAATAAAAAGTTCAGTAAACGCCTTGACAGCCGTTTTGCTGTCATTACGCAGTTCTTGTAGAAAATCAAGTTCAGACAGGTTAATTTTTTTGTCTGCAAAAAAATTATCACGTAGCAATTCGACTTCTTGGGTATCAATGCGATTGTCTGTCAAAATTGCTGCTTTTGCTAGTTTACGCCATTCTGCCATAATAAAATCCTTTCTGATAGATGTTAGAAATGAATTGTAAAGGCTTATTATAACAAATTTTATGCCCTTGAAAAACCGAGCCTCTTGCAAAACTCGCTTTTTCGAGTTTAAATATCGAGGCTAAAGTTTTTTTAAAGAAAAAACTTTAGCCTCGATCCGATTTTTTTGTTCTGAATCAGAATTTCTTAAACATCGTGTGTTCAGAGTTTTGCAAAAACCTCAAACCATTAATAAATCTGTCATATTTCAAAACTCAAATGCTTCCAACAATTGCTATTGTAGGCCGTCCAAATGTCGGCAAATCCACTTTATTTAACGCTTTAACAAAAACTCGCGATGCTTTAGTTGCTAACCAACCTGGTTTAACTCGTGATCGTCAATTTGGACGAGGCTGTGTTGGTGAACGTAACTATTGGCTCGTTGATACAGGAGGACTTAATGATAAAGGCGATGCCATTCTTGAACGTATCACTCAACAAGCTTTTTTAGCGATAAAAGAATCTGATTGTGTCTTATTTTTAGTTGATGGGCGGGCGGGTTTAACTGGCACTGATGAAAACATAGCCCAAAGTTTGCGCCAATTCAATACTCCTATTCATTTGGTTATTAATAAAACGGAGGGCTTTCAAAGTGAATTAGTCAGTACGGATTTTCATCGTTTAGGATTCGGAGAAATGCATACCATTTCCGCCTCCCACCAACAGGGTATTAGGGGATTGATGGAAACGGTATTATCAACACTTTCTCAAGCGCAGCCAGATGATACGCCAGAAATGGGTATAAAAATCGCCATTGTTGGTCGCCCCAATGTTGGCAAGTCCACCCTCGTTAATCGCATATTGGGCTATGAGCGCGTTATCACCTTTGATCAACCTGGTACAACCCGCGATAGTATATTTATCCCGTTTGAGCGCGAAGGAGAATCATATACTTTAATAGACACTGCCGGGGTAAGACGACGTACCAAAGTTTCAGAAACGATTGAGAAATTCAGCGTCATTAAAGCATTAAAAGCCATTGAAGCTGCTCATGTTGTGATTATGTTATTAGATGCTCGTGAAGGGATGACGGATCAAGATGCGAATTTGTTAGGTTATGTACTTGACAGTGGACGCGCTCTAGTTATTGCGGTTAATAAATGGGATGGCTTGGAACCATATCATCGTGAGCAAATACGGTACAATTTGAGCAGAAAATTGCATTTTATTGATTTTGCAACTATTCATTTTATCTCTGCGCTACATGGTAGCAATGTGAGTCATTTATTTGGTTCCGTAAAAATCGCTTGGCAAGCGGCTAATAGGAGAGTAAATACAGCCCGTTTAAACCACGTTTTGCAAGAAGCGGCTACGAGACATACGCCACCTTTAGTACATGGCAGACGGGTTAAACTACGCTATGCGCATCAAGGCGGACATAATCCGCCGCTATTTGTTATTCATGGCAATCAAGTCAATGCCCTACCTGACGCATATAAACGCTATTTAATTAATTACTTCCGTGAAACTTTCGCTTTAAAAGGGACACCTATTCGCTTAGAATTTAAACAAGGCGAAAATCCTTATAAGGGGCGCAAGAACACTCTGACCCCGCATCAACGTAAAAAACGCCAGCGACTCATGCGATATATTAAAAAATAAAATGGTGGAAGTGGAAATTTACTGGACCTAAAATTGTACACTTTATAAAGTGTACATTATGGTCCTTTTCTATGCCCGTTAGTCGTATGCAAAGCGTTTTCCACTTTTTCTTCCTGTTTACTTTGCTCAGATATTTTAGAACCAAAATCTAACATATCAAAGAATCCAACAATTGCGCCAATAACGGCACCAACGAGTAGCAAACCAACTATTTCAAAGATCATAATTTCACTTTGCACATCAGGCATTAAAATGCCAAAGAGCAATAACATCACGACGATAAAGCCAACTAGCGCAATACCAACAAGCATCCCAAAAAATGCTCTGACTAAAGCTCTTATCAGAGCGACTATAATTTTTCCAATGATTTTTTTCAACATTTTCTTCACCTATTGATTTATCTTTTTAATGTTTCTATAGATTTTCAGAAAAATAATTTCATAAATTGAAGCATTTTTCATTTCACGCTCAGATGCTAAGACGCTCAGAATAAAATTGAACCGCTTTGCGCCTTTGCGCCTTTGCATGAGCATTAGTGAAAATAATTATCTGAATAACTATAATTATGTTTAACTTTTAAAGTTAACGAGCATTAAAAACGCTTGTCACTTTGTTTATCAAGTTTTAGCAAATTTTATGCCATTGCTTTGGATTTAGTCACTCCACAAAGTGGTATTCCACAAAGCTCCATTTTTCAAGGCGGAGTAGTTACAAAATTTATTGGGTTTTATTTAATTCTAGGATTGACGTATTTAAAAAATTGGCTTGTAAATAGTACAACGACAATTGTTAATTGCTTGAATAGTTGATTTGAGTTATGTAAAATGAGGGTTTTTATTATATAAATAGCAGGAGAAACAATATGATTAGAAGTTCAGATTATTGGAATAATAAATGGCGACAAGCACCGATTACTTATGGTGGTAGAGCTTTAAGAGGTAGTACGGAGAGAATTGTTTGTGATGTCAAAAATTTTGTGACGGCTAACGATGCGATTCTTGACGAAATTATTCACGATTACAGATTAAAAAGAAATTCCCACAATGCAACAGCACAGGCTATTCAAAAATTTGTTGTCAGTTTTCTTGGTTATCTTGATGATGAGGAAGGGAGTGAATGTCCAGAATTTTGGCAATTTCCTTTTGAGAGTTTACAGTCTGGGGTAGGTGATTGTGAAGATGGGGCCATTTTAATAGCCAGTTTAATGATTCAATCTGGCATTCCGTCTTATCGGGTTAAAGTCTGTGCAGGTTATGTTCAAGAGGCACCGACGGCACCGCAGGGAGGACACGCTTACTGTATTTATTTGGCAGATAGAAGTTGGAATAATCAGGGTTGGGTTGTTTTGGATTGGTGTTATTATGAGGATTCGGAGACGGCACCAGAAAATAAGCCGCTCGCTAGGGAAGGCGGTTACAATGGTGTTTATGGGGAACTCTGGTTCACATTCAATAATGAATATTCATGGAATCAGGATAATTTAGAAATAGATGCTAGACGCATCAGTAGAAATCGTTCGGCGCCCTTAAAAGAAGAATTTCCCATTGAAATGTCATTAAAAAGTGTGATGGCAAAAATTAAGACGAAAGTGGTCTTTAATGATGAATGATTTCACCATTAGCAAAGATTGATTTTAAAGCGAACAATAGTCAATGCGAATTAAGAGTTAAAATAGGAGTTCGAGGTTTAAGTTTTTCTTCAAAAAACTTAATTCGAGGCTAAAGTTTTTTCTTCAAAAAAACTTTAGCCTCGAATCGAAAACGCTTCAGCTTTGGGCGGACTGGACTAACAAAGCTAAAGCGTTGTACTCCAAAGCAACAAAGCTAAAGCGTTGTACTCCATTTTTACAAAGCTAAAGCGTTGTACTCCAAAGCAACAAAGCTAAAGCGTTGTACTCCAAAGCAACAAAGCTAAAGCGTTTTCGAGGTTTAAGTTTTTTGAAAAAAAACGAAAACCTCGAACTCCATTTTCAAAAAAAATTCAACTCTTAATTCGCATAGTCACTTAAATGACACCAAACCGTATGAGATTTTTCTATTTTTATTGGTGACGGTTTCGTAAGCCTGCATTTTTCCATGACTTTAGGGCAACGTGTATGAAAATGACACCCTGTTGGTGGATTAAGTGGCGATGGCACATCGCCTTCTAATAAGGTTACTTCATGCAGTATGTCGGGATCAGGGACTGGATTAGCCGCAATGAGGGCTTGTGTATAGGGATGTTTTGGGGATTGAAAGAGTGCTTTTGTTGGTGCTATTTCGACAATTTTGCCCAAATACATTACCGCAACCCGATTAGCCATCAGTTGTACGACGTTGAGATCATGCGATATAAATAAGTAGGCTAAGTGATATTCCGTTTGAAGTTCATATAAGAGATTAATGATTTGTGCCTGAATAGACACATCAAGTGCTGATACTGCTTCATCGCAAACAATGAATTTCGGATTAAGTGCCAATGCTCGTGCAATACCAATGCGTTGGCGCTGCCCCCCTGAAAACTCATGTGGATAACGCGAGCGATATGAGGGTGAAAGACCTACTTTATCAAGGAGTTTATTAATACTGCGTTCTAAATCGCGTCCTTTTGCAATACCGTGAACTTTAATGGCTTCTCCTACAATATTACCCACCGTCATACGGGGATTTAGAGCACTATAAGGGTCTTGAAAAATAATTTGCATTTGGCGACGCATTATACGAAGTTCAGAATCTTTTACTTTTAAAAGGTCTTTACCTTGAAAAAACATCGTACCATCTGTTGGTTCAATGAGTCGGAGCAGGGTGCGACCAGCAGTTGTTTTTCCACAACCTGATTCACCGACTAAACCGAGCGTTTCGCCCGGATAAATGTCAAAGGAAATATCATCAACTGCTTTTACCCAAGCAGAAATACGTGAAAAAAAACCGCTTCGTACAGGAAAGTACTTTTTGAGATTTTTAACAGAAAGAGTGGGAAATATTTGCTTTTCTTGCGTTTTATTCATATATTATAGCAATGGTTAATTGTTAATTGTTAATTAATTTTAATATAAATATCAATCACTTACTTTGTTTAAGCGTTGTTTCTTCAATAAATTAAATAATGAGTACAACGGATTTAGGAAATAAACGGATTTTAAAAAACGTTCCACGAGAATCAGTAAGGAACGTGCATGAAATAAGCTCGACAACATTCGAGGTTTTAGTTTTTTTGAAAAAAAAACTAAAACCTCGAATACCTGACAGGTTTTGGAAACCTGTCAGGTCTGATTCAACATTGTCGATTTTATTTCATGCACATTCCTAAGTATATAAAAATTTAAATCAGTTATCTATTAAAAAAAATATGAATAACCTCATCAGTCATTGTGCTACCTGGGCAGCCCTCATAGCGCATCAAAAAAATTTAGCACAAGTTCATCTACGTGATTTATTTGCTTTAGATAGCCAACGGTTTGAGCATTTTTCGATACAAACTTCTGGTTTATTATTAGATTATTCTAAAAATCGTATAACAAGTGAAACGCTCACATTATTGCAACGGTTAGCGACTGAAGCCAAGTTGCAAGAATGGATAATTCGTCTATTTCAAGGTGAAAAGATTAATAATACTGAACAACGCGCTGCTTTGCATATTGCACTTCGTAATCGTTCTAATCGTCCAATTCAAGTCAATGGCAAGGAGATCATGCCTGAAGTTAATGCGGTATTGGCAAAAATGCGTCGATTTAGCGACGCGGTGCGTAATGGAGAATGGCGTGGTTCGACAGGTAAAACGATAGAATCTATAGTCAATATAGGCATTGGTGGATCTGATTTAGGACCTGCGATGGTTACAAGAGCATTGAAAGCCTATCATCATCCACGTTTACATTGCTACTTTGTATCCAATGTCGATGCCGCACATTTAGGCGAAACTTTGGCAGAACTTGATCCTGAAACGACTTTATTTATTATCGCATCAAAAACCTTTACTACTCAAGAAACCTTAATTAATGCGCAGAGTGCGAGACAATGGTTGATAAACAAATTGGGCAATGAAAAAGCGGTTGCTAAACATTTTGTGGCCATCAGTACAGCGACAGAAAAAGTCAGTGAATTTGGCATTGAACCAGTCAATATGTTTGAATTTTGGGATTGGGTAGGTGGACGTTATTCATTATGGTCAGCTATTGGTTTACCCATTGCGGTGATGATAAGTCAAGATAATTTTGAACAGTTACTTGGCGGCGCACACGAGTTAGATCAACATTTTGAAACAGCCCCATTATTAAAAAATATGCCCGTATTAATGGGGTTAATTGATGTCTGGTATAGTAGCTTTTTCGGTGCAACAACACAAGCAATATTGCCTTATGACTACACTTTGGCACTTTTTCCCGCGTATTTACAACAATTAGTCATGGAAAGTTTGGGTAAGCGTATTACTCGTGATGGCAATAGAGTGGATTATCCAACCGGCCCTATTGTTTGGGGCGCACCCGGCAATAATGGTCAACATGCGTTTTATCAGCTTTTACATCAAGGCACCCATTTAGTGCCAGCGGATTTTATTATTGCGATTGAAAGCCAACACAATTTGCAAGGACATCAAGAAGCCGTATTATCCAATGCACTGGCGCAAAGCCATGCTTTGATGATGGGTAGAAATACGGAAGAAACACAATCTGCACTTGATATTCCCCCTCACTTTTTGCAAAATGGTGCGAATAAATCGTTGTCGAAGGAGAAAAATGAGAAATTTAAAGCATTAACACAACAATTACCCCACCGCGTATTTCTCGGTAATCAACCGACTAACACGCTCGTTTATAAAAAACTAACTCCCTATATTCTAGGCACATTACTTGCTTTATATGAACATAAAGTTTTTGTACAAAGCGTCTGTTGGGGGATTAATCCTTTTGATCAGTGGGGAGTCGAGTTGGGTAAACAAGTAGCAAATACCTTATTGCCTACGCTTCAAGCTGAACAAGAAAAAACAACACATCGAAGGCATGATTCCTCTACTGAGGGTTTACTTAATTATATTATAAAAAGGCGAACTAAGTAAATCCAATTTTTTAGGAATTAATTCGCATTTCTAATTAAATTAAGTGATAATTGAGCAAATTAAGGGTACATTTTTTTGCATATTATGACAGTTTCACTAATGATATAGTTATGTTCAAAGCACTTATCAAGTCAGTCGTATTTTTTTTTCTAGTCATTATAAATATGGCTTTATTCATTTGGTGTATTAATCAGCTTGATATAGGTTCAGCATCCTTTAAAAACTCATTATTCAAGGATGTACAAGCAGAAGTGAAAACGACTACGCCAAATTCAGTTCAGCGCATTACAGCGATTACTCAAAGACCTATTTTTCGTCATTCAACACAAACTGCACATAATATACCACAGGAGAAGCCTAGCCAACAGATTGTTCTACAGTTTAAATCTGAATATATTCGCCTTGAAAAAGCTGAACAAGACCAGTTTGAAGAATTATTGCAATCTTTAAATATCAAACCTTTTCATTCTGTAAAGGTATTTTCAAGTGCAGCAGATTCAGAAAAAAATGGCTGGCTACCAAAATTGGCTAAATTGCGTATTCAATCTATTGCGCGAATTATTTATCCTTATACTCAAAATGTCAAAATGTACTATCATTCTTCTCCTATAGAAGGAGATAAAGTCGTAATCCAATTTTTTGAGCCACCTCCCCCAGAGAAAACTTGAAAATTAAATCCAAACCTCAGAATTATAGGGGCAAACATAAGTTTGCCCTTTTTTTATATTTAATCCTAAAAAACATTCGAGGCTAAAATATAAAAACCCTCGAAAAGATTATACTGCGACTATCAAATAATTCTTTTAATTTGGAGAAATGCTTATGCCTTTTTATGAATACGCTTGCAAAGAGTGTGATCATAAATTAGAAGTTTTACAAAAAATGAATGATCCACTTCTAGAAAAATGTCCCGTTTGTGGTAAAAATAGCCTTAAAAAGCTCATATCAGCAACGACTTTCCGCCTAAAAGGCTCAGGCTGGTATGAAACGGATTTTAAGGGGAGTAAAAAATCTGAAGATTCTGAAAAATCTAAAGATTCTAAAAAAACTTCTGAAAAATCAGACGGTTCTAAAAAATCTGAAAATAAGGAAAAAACCAATACGTCACCATCAGCAGCTAAAACGAGTGCGTCTTCCACCTCTACAGGTAACTGATTCTAGTACAACAGATTAGGGGATTGAACGGATTTTAGCGTTAAAAATGGAGTTCGAGGTTTAAGTTTTTTGAAGAAAAACTTAAACCTCGAAAACGCTTCAGCTTTGGCGATTTAATACGACGGTT
>JAOZSV010000160.1 GCA_029939505.1 Thiotrichaceae bacterium
CTTTTTTCAATGAGGCAGCCGTTGCACAGACTTTACCCTAGATAAAAGGTAAATGTCGGGTTACGTTTTTTTGCAGCGCCATCTAACCCGACCTACCTGGCTTTTTTCAATGAGGCAGCCGTTGCACAGACTTTACCCTAGATAAAAGGTAAATGTCGGGTTACGTTTTTTTGCAGCGCCATCTAACCCGACCTACCTGGCTCACTAAAAAGTTTAATTTATAACCGCGTTCAGTATAGTTACTTTTTCTTTAAAAAACTAAAACCTCGAACTCCATAATACCCGATAATTTCTGCTTCGGTACTTACAACCACACGCAGGGTTTTGGGCGGTGTGTCTGCCCTTAACTTAATGGCATTGTCGCTTCGCCTACATTCACTGTTTCTTCAAATTCAACAAGTTCTTTGATTAAGTCATCGCAGATAGCAACACTATCAAAATATCCTTGACAATCAATGTCAAAATTATATCTGTATTCTTCAGCACAAACAGTAATGGCAATTAAATCACCTCTGTATTTGGATTTGTTCGTTTTAAAGGCAGTAGTGGAAATCACTTCTTCTAATAATTTATTGAGTTTATGTGATTTAGAATAGGCACCAAATTGGCTTTTCGTTTCCAAAATATGTTGAAAAAAACATTCAAACATTTGTTGATAATGGAAACAGTGGATAGAACAATCTTGAATGGGGCTACTGTGAAAAAAATCAATCGCCACCGCATGTTCCCAAGTTTTACCGCCTAGATTTTTCACATTCTCAAAAGCGTTAAAAATTTCTTGATACATCATTTTCCCAATTAGACCAATTGACAGAATAAATTAGGTTTGATTCAGAAAAAAATTAAAGATTTACAGTAACTACTCAGCGGTTAGCCTTGAAATCAATTGCAAGGCTAAAAACTAAAGCAGGCTCAGCTAAACGACTCCGTTTTTTTAGTCTGCTTGAGCAGACTTTAGCTTTCAGCCTTGAAATTGATTTCAAGGCGGAGTAGTTACGATTTACAAAACCCTATACAGAGATAGAATATATATTGGCATTTTTAAGTCAGTTTTGCCCATAGTATCAGGCTACATAAGAATAAAAAGAGTAAAAAGCCCGTTTGCCACCGCCAAGAATTTGTTTTTTCCACAGACGGAATTTTATCAGAAATATCAACGACTAAAACCGTTGTATTGTCTTGAGCATGTTTACCTTTTTTATTGACTGCTTTAAGCAATTCATTGGCTAACTTTTTCGCTGGTAAGGACTTATCTAAAATCTGGCACATTTCTGCATCAGAAAGCGTAAATATGCCATCACTGGCTAAAAGTACCCGATCATTTGGATATAATTCTATAGGTGTGGACGATTGATCAATCAGATCAATTCTTGTACCTGCAAGCGCAGAAAGCAACATATTACGATCAGGATGTGTCGCTAATTCTTCGGGAGTTAATTCTCCGCGTCGTACTTGTTCTTGCAAGAGAGGTTTCATAGAATGATCCGCATTCAAGCGGTGTAATTGCCCTGCGCTATAAAGCCATAAGGGTGAATCGCCGACGCTAATCCACTCCAATTGTTCGTCATGGATGGCTACGCCAACCAGTGTGCAACCCATTCCCTTTAATTCCGCTTTGGATTGTGCTTTTAGGGCTAATTGGAGATTAGCTTGTTGTAATGCTTTATATAGCCGCGGTGCCGCACGCCCAGAGACGGCATGATAAGTATCCATAAAGGCTTTAACGGCACAACTGCTGGCAACAGCCCCGCCTTGATGCCCTCCCATGCCATCTGCCACTATCATCAAAAAATCGTTGGGCTTACTATTATCAAAGCCAAATTCATCTTCTTGATAATTGCGTTTACCTTGAATACGATTACCCGCATAGTCTTTATTAAGAGTTAAGAATTGTTTTGCCAATGGAAATGTTCTCCTCGTGTTGAAACAATATGGCAATAGCCGACTGAAAGCCATCAATTTAGAGAAACGGCCATTTTTTGAAAGAGAAATCCTTTGAAAAGGTTTCTAAGAAATACTATGCAAATCAATTGTTTATGTTTTTATTGCCGGAAGTGACAAGGTAATCATTTGGAAATTCAAAAAAACGGGTTTGAACTTCCTTAATCACTAACCTATCTCTGTGGAATAATTTCGCCCGTTTCAGGATCGCGTTTTACAGTTAAACGTTTTTGACGAGTATCTTTAATTGATGGCACTTGTTCGTTATACATCGCTAATAATTGGCGTACAGTGATCGGGTATTTACCCAGTAATAGCCAGTCATCAAGGTTTACATAACTTTGTTGAATGGACACCCAACGTCCGCCATGTTTACGATATGTACCATTGGCACTTTTACGATCAATCACATAGTATTTGCGATGAGTATCTTCAATGAGTTCTAAATGGAAACCACAGACAGAGCGATCTGCGTCTGTTATAACAATATCAGCATCTTTATTGCGACCAGTTATATAAGTTTTCATAGTTTTTAAATAGATAATCTCTCTTTCAGTGTAGTTGAAATTTATTGATGACATCCCTATTTTTCAGTATTAGAGGCTAAAATTTTTTGAAGAAAAACTTGTAACTACTCAGGGCAACCATAAAGGATTGCCCCTACAACATTTCAGCCTAAAGTTTTTCTTCAAAAAACTTTAGGCTGAAATTCAGCCTATTCGAGGCTAAAGTTTTTTTGAAGAAAAAAACTTTAGCCTCGAATGCTTTTCTTCAAAAAACTTTAGGCTGAAATATTCTTATGTCGAGTGACGAAAATCTTCTGATGTAGGGGCAATCCCTTGTGGTTGCCCTGAGTAGTTACGATTTAAAAATATTAGAACTGACACATCGTTTTCACTTAAAAAAGTTTAACGTTTTGATTTATAATTGATTTTGAGTCAGTCATCAATCTATTGAAAGTAGGAAATTTATATGCCAACTTATGATTATCATTGTGCAGAAAATGGTCAAGTTGTCGAAGTCAAACATTCTATGAATGAAAAGCTGACCACTTGGGGTGAAGTGTCTTCCCGTGCCAATATCAATTTAGGCACAACATCTGCTGATAGCCCTGTTAAACGTTTAATTAGTGGAGGGCAATTTGTTCAAAGTGGGGCTTTGAAAAATCCTGAACCTGCGTGTTCTTCTGGAGCTTGCTGTCCCAATGGAATGTGCGGTTTTTAGATTTTTTTTTGCTAATAAAAACCTCAGAGGTTTTGAAAACCTCTGAGGTTTGATTCCACTTATTCAGGCAAATATCGTAATATCCAATCCATTGTTCGATGGGGCAGAAGTCGTTTCAAGGTGGCTAAAAAAACCGTTGGAAAAGTCACATAATAACGCGGCTGTGGGCGTTTTGATTCAAGGGCGTGGATAACCCTTTTTAGCACGGCTTCAGGTGGCAAAGTAAATGCGATGACAGCCTTTTTTGCTAATAATCGTTGCTCAATTTTAGCATATTTATTCTGGTGTCGGCTATGTTCAACATTAATGTGTCGTTTGAACATAGTCAGCGCATTAGCACGGAATTTGCTTATAATTGGTCCAGGTTCGATCAAGGAAACAAAAATATCTGTATTAGCTAATTCTAGGCGCAGAGTATCTGTTAATCCTTCCAAAGCAAATTTGCTGGCATTATAAGCACCACGATAGGGCAATGCTACCAGCCCTAATATTGAACTATTTTGGATAATTCGCCCTTCACCTTGTTGACGCATGATTGGTAATACTTGACAAGTCAATTCATGCGTACCCAAAAAATTGGTTTCAAATTGTTGACGTAAAGCGTCGCGAGAGATATCCTCTACGGCACCCGGTTGTCCATAAGCACCATTGTTAAATAAGCCATATAATCGCCCTGATGTTCTTTCTAACACTGTTTGCACGGCTTCGTGGATGGATGATGAATCGTTCAAATCTAATAGAAGACTTGAAAAACCTTCATCTTGTAAACGGGCAACATCTTTAGACTGACGCGCTGTGGCAAAAACGGAATAACCTCGCATTTTCAAACCTTTTGCTACACAATATCCTATACCACTGGAACAACCTGTGATCAGTATGGTGCGAGAAGATATTAAAGATTGAGGGGGCTTAAACATATTGGAAATTGATAAATTGAGGTTTTTGATTGAAAGTGGGGAAATTTTTCTTAGTATTATGCTGGGGTGGTGAAAATTCGTTTTAAAAAAAGTGGTTTCCATTCCCTGAAACCATTTTCACCCCAGTATTATGCTCTGGTTCATTATTAATGCTGGCATGAAATATTTTAAAGGGGCATTTATGTTTTACAAAACCGTGAGTCTATTATTGGCTCTTCTATTGAGTAGTTGTGCCACGCCACGATTTACTTACAGTGATTATCTCAAAGTTGAAAAGGGCATGACAGAACAAGAAGTCGTCAAAATTTTAGGTGAGCCAACTAAAGTGACAGGTGGTGGTGTTGATACGGGTACGATTGGCTCGCTATTTGGCTTAGACAATTTATCAGGCACGACGATGAGTTGGAATACTGATAAAGGTAAGGCTAACGTGATATTTTTCGGAGGACAAGTCAAAACAAAGAGTTTTTCTAACCAATTTTAGGAATGAGAACTCAATAAAACCCTTTCGAGGTTTTAGTTTTTTGAAGAAAAACTAAAACCTCGAAAACTAAACCTGACAGGTTTTGAAAACCTGTCAGGTTTGGCTTAAAAGTGTCGGAAGTTATTAAATCCTAAGTCCTTAACATGGAAAAACGCTCTGAATCAGAATTTGAGAACATTCTCAAATTCTGATTCAAACTTCAACTCTTAACCTGTTCTACATAATCACAATTTTTTTGTGGACAAATTTTCTCCGTACCGCGTCGCTTAGTCGTTTTCAGCATTAAAATTGGCCAATCACACTTTGGACAAGGTCCCACTATCGGTTCATTGGAAATCGCATATTTACATTTTGGATAAGTTGAACAGGAGTAGAAAAAGGTGCCAAAACGCGATTTTTTCTTGATTAATGTCCCCTTTTCACAATTTGGACATGGCACACTGGTATCAACAGATTTTTCCAAATTCTCAATAAATTTACACGTAGGATAATTGCTACAACCAATAAATTTGCTATAACGCCCTTTTTTTATCAGCAATTCAGAATCGCATAAAGGACAGGTACGATCTTCGACTACTTCAGGCGCGACTTCCTCCTTCTCCTCATCATTATTATCAACATTACGAGTGTACTTGCAATTGGGATAAGCCGAACAACCAATAAAACGCCCTCGTCTGCCCAAACGAATAGACAATTTCTCACCACATTCAGGGCATTCTTCATCTAAAGCCTCTTGCGTTACATCTTGACGCTGCACCGTTTTCATCTTTTCATCAACTAACGCTTTGAATTTAGACCAAAACTTCTGCATTAATGGCACCCATTCTTGTTCACCGCGAGAAACCGCATCTAGTTGATCTTCCAGCTTCGCTGTAAAGTCATAATCAATATAGAGACTAAAATGTTCAGTGAGCAATTTATTGACGATGCGCCCAACATCAGTGGGAGTAAACCGCTTTTTCTCCAGCACCACATATTCACGTTGCTGAAGTGTGGAAATAATATTGGCATAAGTGGAGGGGCGCCCTATACCAAACTCTTCCAAACTTTTCACCAGACTTGCTTCAGAAAAACGTGGAGGTGGCTCGGTAAAATGTTGTCCAGTGCAAATCTCTTTCAGCTTAATCTGTTCGCCAACCACCAAGGGCGGTAACAATTTGTCATCACCATTATCCGTTTTTTTGTCATCATCAATCCCTTCCTGATAAACAGCCATAAAACCAGGATTGACTAAAGTAGAACCTGTTGCACGGAAGTTATTATTCGTACCACACGCTAAATCGACAGCCACCGTGTCTAATGTGGCATGAATCATTTGAGAAGCAATAGTGCGTTTCCAAATCAGTGTGTAAAGTTTAAATTGATCCTGCTTTAAATGACTTTTTAAATCATCAGGATGGCGTTTCGCCAAAGTGGGACGAATAGCTTCATGTGCCTCCTGAGCATTTTTGGATTTTGTTTTATACTTGCGCGGATTTTTAGGAAGATTCTCTTTGCCATAACGCTCACTGATCATCTCGCGGATTTCCGCAACAGCTTCACTCGCTAAATTCACAGAATCCGTCCGCATATAGGTAATTAACCCCTCCGCACCGTCTATACCTTCATACAATTGTTGAGCAGTCTGCATAGTGCGTTTGGCGGTAAAACCTAATTTACGCGCTGCTTCTTGTTGCAATGTTGATGTTGTAAAGGGTGCAGAGGGTTGACGCTTACGTTGTTTTTTATCGACTTTGCTAACTTGTAACTCACCATTCGCCTGGCTTAACAGCGTCGTTTTGATATGAACCGCTCGTTCTTCATTACTCACAGTAAATTGGGTGAGTTTTTTTCCATCAAACAAATTGAGTTTGGCTTTGAACGCTTGCCGCCCTTTTTGAGTATTCGCCTCAACCGTCCAATATTCACGCGGTTTAAACTTCTCAATGTCAATTTCACGCTCAACAATTAAACGCAGAGCAGGACTTTGTACCCTTCCCGCTGAAAGCCCTTTACGAATTTTTCTCCACAACAACGGTGAGAGCGTAAAGCCAACCAGATAATCTAATGCTCGCCGCGCTTGTTGTGCATAGACTAAATCCATTGATAACTGACGTGGATTTGCAATGGCTTCTTCGATAGCGTGTTGAGTTATCTCGTGAAAAGCAACACGATGCACCGTTTTATTTTGCAAAAGTTGCTTATCTTTGAGAATTTCATATAAATGCCAAGAAATCGCTTCTCCCTCACGATCAGGATCAGTGGCGAGGTACAATGTATCAGCCTTTTCCATATTTTTGCAAATGGCATTGACATGTTTGGCATTACGTTCAATAAGTTGATAGCGCATGGCAAAATCATGCTCAGTATCAACTGCACCCGCTTTAGGCAATAAATCACGCACATGACCAAAAGAAGCTAAGACTTCAAAGTCTTTGCCTAAATATTTTTTGATCGTTTTGGATTTCGCTGGGGATTCAACAATGACTAATTTACTCACGGTAGGTTTTTTTCTTCTCGCTTAGGACTTAGGATTTAATAACTTCCAAAACCTTTAAGCCAAACCTGACAGGTTTTGAAAACCTGTCAGGTTTAGTTTTCGAGGTTTTCGTTTTTTGAAGAAAAACGAAAACCTCGAAAGGGTTTTATTGAGTTCTCATTCCTTAGTGATTTCCAATAATATTTTATGCAGAGTGTAACATAATAATTGATTTTTTTATCGCTGACATATCTCTTTTTTAAGAGAATGATTTTAATTCATAATTCATAATTAAGGCTTTAAGAACCAAAATGGTTAAACGATCTTGTCGTTTCGGTTCTTAGGAATGAGAATTGAATACGACGAGGTTTTAGTCTTCAAAGAAAACCTCGTCACTAAACCTGACAGGTTTGGCTTTAAAGTTTCGTTTCGAGGTTTTCGTTTCAAAAAACTCAAACATCGAAAGTGATTCTCATTCCTTATTGAATTTAAGTGACATCCGATGAGCTTTTTTGAATATTGATTTGGCCTTTTTCCGTATCAGGCAAAGTAATATTCAGTTCTAAAATTTCATATTGGCCCTCTTTCTCTATATGCACTTTGATATGTTCATTCTGAATAATAACGTATTTTCTGACCACTTCTAATATTTCCTGTTGCAACTGGGGCAGATATTCAAGCGTTGGGGAGTTACGCAAACGGCGTTCATGTGCAACGATAATTTGTAAGCGTTCCTTAGCAACTGCTGCCGTTTTTTGTGGTCGTAAAGTACGAAAGTAGTTAAAAATAGTCATGTTAATTTCCGAAGAAACGGGTTAAAAAACCTTTTTTTTCTCTAGGTGGTGGTTCTTCGCCCAAGAAACTGGCAACAATATCAAGATAAGCGAGTCCAGCATCGCTCTTCTTATCAAGTGTAATAGGAATGCCCGCATTAGAGGCTTTTAAAACAGACGGAGATTCGGGAATCACTCCTAATAGGGGAATCGCTAGAATTTCCTGGACATCTTGGATACTCAACATCTCACCACTATTAACCCGTTTCTGAATATAACGTGTTATCAGTAAATGCTCTTTAACTGGTGTTAAATTTTGCACTGCACGGCGTGTTTTACTGGACAACATACCGATAATACGATCAGAATCACGCACAGACGATACTTCAGGGTTAGTTACAATCAATGCTTCATCGGAAAAATACATTGCTATAATTGCACCATGTTCAATACCAGCCGGTGAGTCACAGATAATATATTCAAAGCGTTTTTTTAAAGCCTCTAATACCCGTGCCACCCCTTTGACAGTAAGTGCCTCTTTATCGCGTGTTTGCGAAGCGGGTAATATAAACAAATTCTCAACACGTTTGTCCTTAATCAGGGCTTGGTTCAAATTACCTTCACCATTAATGACATTAACAAAATCATAGACGACACGCCGCTCACAGCCCATCACTAAATCAAGGTTTCGTAGTCCAACATCAAAATCAATGACAACGGTTTGATGTCCACGTAATGCTAATCCTGTCGCAAAAGCGGCACTGGTTGTTGTCTTACCAACTCCGCCTTTACCGGATGTAACAACAATAATCTTGCCCAAAATACTTTCCTGTATCAGTTTGAAGCTAAAAAATTTTCTGAGGAATGAGTTAATAACTTCCAAAACCTTTAAGCCAAACCTGACAGGTTTTTAAAACCTGTCAGGTTTAGTTTTCGATTCGAGGCTAAAGTTTTTTTGAAGAAAAAACTTTAGCCTCGAATTTAGTTTTTTGAAGAAAAACTAAAACCTCGAAAGTGTTTTATTAAATTTTCATTCCTTAGCCTAAAAATCAATTAATAACTCATAAGAGATTCGTTGAGATTGTTCATCGTCAGTGATTTATCAGTCATTTAGACAATAAATCACCTACATCCAACTCAAAGTGCTTGAATCTTTAATGAATCCTCTTCCAAATAAATCTGTACCGCTTTACCCCGTACATTTTCTGGAAAATCTTCATTAACCAAATATTGCCCTGCTATGGAGAGCAATTCAGCATTAAGTTGTAAACAAAAAATCCGCGCCTTCTCATCTCCATTCACACCTGCCAATGCACGTCCACGCAAAGCACCATAAATATGGATATGCCTCTGTGCCAAAATCTCTGCGCCATGACTCACAGTCGATAATGCAATTAAATCTCCCTCAAGTGCAATGACTTGCTGCCCAGAACGAATAGGCAACGTGACAATTTTACTGGTTGAGGGGGCAGGCTCTGCAACTGTTTCTGATTCCAAATAGCGTCGTGGGCGAACTGATTTTGTATTTGCTAAAATGCCTAAATCCAAACTTAACGCGATTTCATGTTGCTGTGGATTACAGCCTCGCACTGCTACTGGAATTAAACCATAATCCCGCAACGATTTGACTAATTCAGGTAAATCAATCTCTTCATTTTCTTCTTCGTTATCTTGTACAGCAAATAAATCAATCACGACTGGCGCGTGTTGAAAAAAACCTGGTGCTTGGGATATTTTTTCAGCCAGTTGTTTCGCAATTTTCTCATTATTACACTCAAGCAGGTGTAAAACCATTAAAGTTAAAAGATTACCTTTAAATTCAATTGCTGGCTTATATGGAATAGAATACATACAACGCTGAAACCTTCAATTGTTAAACAATAAATTCTAATTTTATTAAAATTAAATGAATTATGAATGGTGAATGATGAATGATGAATGATGAATTATAAATGGTGAATGATGAATTAATGGTTTTCGATGTTTAGTTTTTCTTAAAAACTGATGTGACGCAAAGCGATTCTATTCAAACTTAGAAATTCTGATTCAGAACAAAAAATCGGATTTCTTAAACATCGTTTCGCCGCTTAGAAATCCGATTTTTTGAAAGGATTTCTTAAATATCGTTTCGCCGCTTAGAAATCCGATTTTTTCAAAAATCGGATTTCTTAAACATCGTTTCGCCGCTTCTTAAACATCTTGGAAACATAGTGCGTAACATCAGTTAAAAACTAAAATCTCGAAATGAATTGAATAACTCATCATTCATCATTTATCATTCATCATTCATCATTACTCTTTTTAATAGAAATAATTTTAACAAATATCAAACCTTATTTAAGATTAAACTTTAAAAATAAGGTTACTTTTCTTCTTCCTCCAAAGCTAAAATTTTGGTAACTACTCAGCCTTGAAATCAATTTCAAGGCTGAAAACTAAAGTCTGCTAAAGCAGACTACTAAAAAAACTGAGTCGTTTAGCTGAACCTGCTTTAGCTTTTCGCCTTGAAATTGATTTCAAAGCTAACCGCTGAGTACAAATTTTGTACAATTGGAATACAACGCTTTGGATTTTTGGGGTACATTCGTTTTTTGAAGAAAAACTCAAATTGAGGCTAAAGTTTTTCTTCAAAAAACTTTAGCCTCGAATGTACTCCAAAAAAAGCAAAAAAGCTAATCGAATGCTATAGCTTTGGACAATTTTCATTTTGAAAGTGGAGCAAATAATGGAACTTAATATTATCTTTCAACGCATAACCTCTATGCAAGATAAAGTTGATGCACTCAGGGGGTATCTTTGACTATACAACCAAACATGAACGCTTAATTGAAGTCGAACGCGAACTTGAAGAGCCTGAACTGTGGAATAAGCCAGAAAAGGCACAAGCACTTGGACGTGAACGGGCGATATTAGAAAAAGTGGTGCAAACCATAGAGCAACTTGATATTGGGTTAATGGATGGACGCGAATTATTAGAATTGGCACAACAAGAGGGAGAACATGAGACAGTCGAGTTAGTTTGTCAAGATTTGGAACGCTTCGAGCAACAAATTTTAGACATGGAATTTGCCCGTATGTTTCCAGGGAAAATGGATGCAAATAATGCGTTTTTAGACATTCAATCTGGTTCAGGTGGCACTGAAGCGCAAGATTGGGCAGAAATGTTATTGCGTATGTACTTGCGTTGGAGTGAAGGGCGTGGTTTTAGTACCGACATTATTGCGTATTCACCGGGCGATGTTGCTGGTATTAAAAGTGTGACTGTTTGCGTTACTGGGGATTACGCTTATGGTTGGTTACGCACAGAAACGGGTGTGCATCGTTTGGTGCGTAAATCGCCATTTGATTCAGGAAGTCGTCGTCATACCTCATTTGCTGCTGTCTTTGTCGCCCCCGAAGTGGATGATGAAATAGATATTGATATTAATCCCAGCGATTTGCGTATAGATGTCTATCGTGCCAGCGGTGCGGGGGGGCAACATGTTAACCGTACAGAATCAGCAGTACGCATCACTCATTTGCCTACCAATACCGTTGTGCAATGTCAAAATGATCGCTCCCAACATAAAAACAAAGCGACTGCGATGAAACAGTTAAAGGCAAAACTATATGAATTAGAAATGCAGCAACGCCAAATAGAAGAAAAAGCGACTTTTGATTCAAAAGCGGATATTGGCTGGGGAAGCCAGATTCGCTCTTATGTGCTTGATAAATCTCATATTAAAGATTTACGCACTGGCATAGAAACGAGTAATACACAAGCTGTACTAGATGGGAATTTAGATCCGTTTATTGAAGCCAGTTTAAAAAGTGGCTTGTAATTATCTTTGGACGTATTTTGGAGTACAACGCTTCAGCTTTGGACGTATTTTGGAGTACA
>JAOZSV010000359.1 GCA_029939505.1 Thiotrichaceae bacterium
GATCAGAATAAAATTCGCCGGAACTCGGATCGACCTCCCGGAGTTGATAGCCATAGCCAAGTAGGGTGGGCAAACACGAACCCATTGAGTTAATAATGCCGGTGACCGTTTGCTCACCATTCATTTTAATTGAGTCAAGCAAAGAAGGTGAGCAAACAATTGTCAGTATTAATGAAGTCAGTGGTTATGTTTGCCCACCCTACCTGGCTATACCTGTTCCTGATTCTCCCTGACATTCTTGTTCCCTTTTTGGCAAATAAAAAACATATACTTCACAAGATCCTCAACCTTATTATCGAACTTTCCAAAGCTACCTTCAATATTGGCAGACGAGTCGCAACCTAATTGCGTAGTGATATCCTCAATGACTTCATCCAATCCTACCCCGCCAAACTGTCCAATTCCAAAAATTTCTGATAAATCATCTCTTGGCAATATAGGAAAGTCATTGACTGCCAACAAACTTTGTAAATACTTATAAATTATCTTACTAAAATCTTTTGGTATATTATCTGAATAAAAATATTCCGAAAAGTGTTCTGAGTTATAATTTGCTCTCTTCCTTTTTAGTTCCTTTTGTTTTGCAATCTCTCCTTTGGAAAGGAAAAAGAACACAGTAACAACTATAAGGATCGCAAGCAAAAAAGAGCTAACATTCATTTATTGATACTCCTTCCCACATTCCCAAGAACATATCGCCAGTTCTCTCCAATTCCAAACTAACATTCCTGCTCCAATCCAACCCATCCAGCGTGCGACACCGGCACCTAAGCTGGTTGTTCGTGACATTGGATTCTTTAAAGTAGGGGCTGGCATCCCTTTTCCTGGTAGCGGTTTTTTCCGTAATTTTCGCATCCATTTAGAAGCAGGAGATGTAGCCCCAGTTGATTTTTTTGCATCAAAACCTTTCCGAGGATAAGGGAGACTTGGTACAGAAGAAGCAGTAGCAACAGCACCAATAGCAGTAGAAAATCCAAAAAACTCTGCCAAGCATTGATTTTCACACGCCTGCTTTTCAACAATCAATGGGGTCAGACTCGATTGATTTATTTCCCAATTTAGTAAACGACATTTTATGTCGTTCAACATCAATTTAAGTCAAAGTATGTTGTTTATTCAAACGGGAAACGCTATAAAAAAGTGGTGGGCAACCACGTTGCCCACCCTACCTGGCTATATTCATAGCTATAAGATTCAGTAGTGTTATCCGCAATCAATCGAGTCTGACCCCATTGATTTTGCGCTTTCTTCCACTTTGTCATGATGGTAATCATCAGCTATTAGTGCTGGACAACCACCCGAACCAAAATTATGCACCAACACCCCATCCCCACCAACAAAGTAGTTATGAGTATTGGCAACAGTAAGATTATACACCTTTCCAACCCGAACGCTAGTATCAATTTCCTTGACAACCACCGTCGTGCCATTGTGCAATTGTAGTGCTTGTCCGACTTTCAGGCTACTAGCAGGGTTCCAACCTTTGCCCTTAATATAGAACGGGTGTTCAGCGGTTGCTTCAATGGATTCACCTGAGTCAAGCGTTATCTTGATGATTTGATACTGTTTTTCACCTTGAATCACAGCCATCACAGGTTGGTAGCTCGTGGTTTCTGTTCTCTCATCGTTCGGAGATGGGTTTGAGGCCATTTTCAGCGAGGGTGCGTCCCATGCACCAACATATTACAGTTTGGGAACTAGAAATGAAAAATTTCCTAACGCAGGAGCGGTGGATTGTCGCGGGTCAAAGAACTTGCAAAAATGGCTTCCCTGCCATTTTTGCTCTTTGACCACCGCGCCAGGCTGTTTGGCTCTGGCCGCCCTGCGTCCGCTGTCCTTGCCCCCAAGGGGGCAAGGCCCAGCTACCTCAATGGCTCTACGCCAGCTTGCACTTTTCAAAAAAAGTGCTCTGGCTACCAGAGACTACTCGCCTTCGCCTATCGGCTTTCCTTGGCTCGCAGCGTTTGAGCCATAAAAAAAAGAACAGTCAATATTTTTCATCAGAACACAAATCTTTAGTATCTAATTTAAGAGAATTCGGCCCCAAATACTTTTCTATGTCTTTTGTTTCACCAGGCTCTAACTTAAAAAATGCCTCTTTTTCATGGGTTATTGAAATAAACCAAGGCACACCATTTTTTCTAATAAAACTCAAATCTTCGGGATAAATAGGTGCTTTCCAATCCCATAAATGGCTAAATGATTGTTTCAACATATTACATGTGACTGAAGTTAATCGGTATTTATAAACTGAAGCTCTTTTATCTCCAAATAGAACAGTACCTGGCCATCGGTTACTTTCAGAAACGTTTACCAAAAAAGGTTTTAACTGATTGATAAATAACTGTCCTTCACGATGGAGTGGATTTTGAACCGAAAACATGAAATGACTGTTCTTCTCAAATGCAATCTCAATAAGTTTTCTATACTGATCTTCATCCCATTCTTGATTAAGTAAATAGATAAAAAATCCCATAAATAAAACATCTCCTTCATTCAAAAGTAAAACCCATAGATGTTTTTTTATTAACATCACACATTTATGAAAGGGTCGTAAGGGGTGTGACCGAAATTTGATGGAATCAGAGAGAAGCGGTGTGGGACGGGGTTTGTAACCCCGTTCCTAACGTTTCGATTAAGTCGAAGTCGGTAGCTATTCATGAAACGTTAAGGACGGGGTTACAAACCCCGTCCCACAGCAACATCAAATTTCGGTCACACCCGTCGTAAGATAGATTTATCACTCTATCAATTTTGTGAGCGATAGTATATGTGCAAATGCAAGCTTCAGTTTAGCCTATTGAACTTGAGGCTTGCACTTTTCTAAAAAGAAGCTTAATTACAAAAAATATGATCTACTGGACCAATATGTATATGTTTCTTTTTACCATGTGGACGATCAGGGTGAGATTCTGGTCCTCTGTTAGGCAATCCATATTCGTCAGCCCAATCTAATAAAGTTTGAGCATCATCCAGGCTAATATTTTTCGTTTTACTTTTTCTTTTAGCTTCTTTAGCTAAGTCAACGGCTGTTTGTTGATCGGGAGTAAAACGCTTTGTATTATGCACCAACACCCCATCCTCACCAACAAAGTAGTTATGAGTATTAGCAACACTAAGATTATACACCTTTTCAAGCCGAACACTACTATCAACTTCCTTAACAACAACAGTCGTCCCATCATGCAACACCAAAACCTGCCCAACTTTCAGATTACTAGCCGGATTCCACCCTTTCCCCTTAATATAAAAAGGATGCTCATCCGTCGCCTCAATGGACTTACCAGACTCCAGCATTATCTCAATCAGGCGGTACTGCTGCTCACTTTGAATCAAATCCGTCACGGGCTGGTAGCTAGTCGTTTCCGTGTTTTCGTCCATTGAGAGGACTTTTTCACCGATTTTGATTTCTT
>JAOZSV010000494.1 GCA_029939505.1 Thiotrichaceae bacterium
TATAGTCATTCGCAAATGAAAAGGTATCTTTGAAAATTTCATGTGTTATAAAGTTTTTTTATAAACTTGGGTCAAATCGCATATCATCATCCCAAAATTTATCCTCTTTTCTCTTTATCTTTTTGATAATTTTTTCGCATGTTGATGAATCGACCTTGTTAAATCCTTCTTCTAATTGTAATTTTAAATTGGATAAAGTGAAATCACAATTTCTAGCAATATCGTTTTTAACGAGCCCCCAACAAAGTTCAATTGGTTGAAGCTCTGGATGATAAGGGGGCGTCCTGAGTATTTCATGCCCATTTCGCTATTTCATCAACCTCAAAGATTGGTTTGGGAGATAATTTCTGTAACGCAACCACTAATTCTGCTTTCAAACGATTTTTATCACAAGGAATTTGATTCTCTATTAACCCGTTCCATATTCTATCTTTAGAGCAGGTTGGTGTTGGAGGTGAGCAAGCAGATAAGGTATTATGATAAGAAGCATTATCCATTATAATGAGTGAGTTATCAGGTATATTGGGTAGCAACTTTTTACGAAACCACTTTTGAAACAGTATTCATTTGACCATGACCGGTTTTTGGCTTGAAAAACCAGCTTTATTAACCCAGCCTTGGGATGATATTGCGTTTATTATAATTAATCGCTCACCTTTGCCGGTTGTGTAGAAACGCCCCATCTTCTTCTGAGTACCAAATAAAATCATTGCTATGATTTTTATTAACATAAGATTCATCCAGGTAAACTTCTGGACAAATGGGTTGGTTATTACTATTCCGGTTTGCTCTTATGCGTCTATTTTTGACGAAGCGCAATCACTTCATCTTTTTCTTTCAGATGCTGAGACCGCTTTCCTTTTCCAAATTCAAACCCCCATCGATCAAGCATTCTTGTCAGGGTTGCTCGGTGGAAATCGGCTTTTGGTTCCCGTTCTATAATGAGATTGTAAATATCCGATGTTGTTATATATTGCCCATTTTTATTAGCATTTCGGATAAAGCCACGGACAACCTCTTCATGTGAGTGATCAA
>JAOZSV010000360.1 GCA_029939505.1 Thiotrichaceae bacterium
TTGAGTTTTTTGAAGAAAAACTCAAACCTCGAATCCTTTAGATTTGGAAGTGTTTCCGGATGGACACTATATAGATTGTCAGATAAATCATTTCACAAGGGCAGACACACAGGTCTGCCCCTACAAGACGTGACATGATTTTTGTTGGGGCATTCGAGGTTTGATTTTCAAAAAACGAAAACCTCGAAAATAAAATAATTTCTACAACGTTGCTTCAAAACAGGTTTTTAAAACAGGTCAGATATTCGAATGCGATTCAAATTTCGGAAATGATTAAAACCTCATTCCTTATAGCTTATTCAGGGCGTAATGCGATTATTTCCCCACGACTATTATAAGCCACCAAAATATCATCTATAACCAGTGGGGGCAACGTAATACTCGTATCGCCCATACGGTAGCGAGCAACAAATTGCCCATTATCGCGCCGCATCCAATGTAAATAGCCTTCCATATCGCCAACGACCACATAATCACCAATATTGACGGGAGCCGTTACATTGCGGGCTTGGAGCTTATCTTGTTTCCACCAATCCGTACCGGAATCACGATTAAGTGCCCAAATATGACTTTTTGTATCGCTTAGATAAAGGTAATCAAAATCCACCCCTAAACCGGCATAAGATGACAACTTTCTCTCCCATAACAATTTCCCTTGAATCAGATCAATAGCAACGGTATGTCCTTGATAACTGGTCACATAAATAATGTCATCAACCAAAATGGGATCAGCATCAATATCAATCATACGTTCCAATTGAGTGCGTCCATGCGGCACGGCTATAGACACCTCCCAAAGTACTTTACCCGTGTGCAGTTCTAATAATGCGATTTTGCCATTGTCAAATCCTGCAATAATCATATCATTTTTGACGATTGGTGAACTGATACCACGCAAACTGAGTAATGGAATACGGATCCGTTCATAGACCCATAAGCGTTTTCCTGTTTGACTATCAAGACCAAATAATTTACCATCAACAGTACGCACAACGATGACATCATCACTGATACGCGGTTTTGCCAAAACTTCACTGGTCACAGTCACACGCCACTGCTCAATGCCATCTGCTTCAGACAGAGCAATCACATCGCCCTTTTGGCTGCCCACCACCACTAAGCCATCGCCTACGCCGGGTCCCCCCGATAAAGGTACTTTTGTTTCCTGTCTCCATATTTGCTTGCCATCATTAACATCATACGAATGTACAATGCCATTCGAGGAAGCAGTAAACAATTGAGCATTGTGAAATGCGGGGGCGAGTTTAAGATGGGGTTTGTTACTGCCTGCGTCTGCTGTCCACAACTGTTTTAAAGTCAAAGTCGGAATCAATTTAACTAAAGGGGCGGGCGGTTCTGTGTTATCTTTCTGACTACCGCAGCCGCTTAACCAAATCATAATAGTGAATAATAATATTTGTTTGTGCATAGTCAATTGACGCTCGTTTCAACTTTAATTGATAACTTTCAAGGTTTGTTTCCTCGAATTGATTTTCAATGTGAAAAACACTCAAAACAACACTGAACTGAGCATTACTTGAATAGACCTCTTCCCTATTAAATTAAATTCTTTTTTTAAATCAATGAGTTAGAAAGCAATTTTTTATAATGCTCATTGAATTTTAAAAAATTAATGTTATTGAGGAAAGAGGTCTAATGTTAATTCTTAGTTACTGGCTCTTCAGATGAATCCAAAGGTAACGTTAAAACCGTTTCTTGCATGGTACTTGAATGACCCATGACAGAGTTTTCAATAACCACCTCTTTTAAAACCGTCTCTTGCGTCGTACTTGAATGACCCATGACAGAATTTTCAATAGCCACCTCTTTTAAAACCGTCTCTTGCGTCGTACTTGAATGACCCATGACAGAGTTTTCAATAGCCACCTCTTTTAAAACCGTCTCTTGCGTCGTACTTGAATGACCTATAACTGACAACGGCATACTAGCCTCAATACCCACCTTTTCGCCTAAATCATCCCGTTTTATCTGTACCCACTTCTGATGTTGGAACGATAAATCCTGACTCTCTAACGCTTCAGTATAAGCAATGCCAGCAACGTCTATTTGACCCTGTGCCACAGCAATATCACCTCGCAGTTCAGCATAAACCCCTTTGAACTTGTCATCCTTCACGCTATCAATCAAAGTTTTGGCTTCCACAAATTTGTCCTCTGATAAGAACAATCGCACTTTACGCAATCGAGCAATATGCGTCAATTCACTTAAACCGCCATTTTGGTCAGTTACCCATTGCAAATGAGCATGGCTACTATCAATATCTCCCTCATCTAAATCTTGACGTGCTATATTAAGTACTGCAAGCATGGCATAAGGACTATCACTGTAATCAGATAATAACTGACCTGTCAAATCACGCGCCTGCTTAATCTGTTTATTTTCCAAAGAAAATAGCACTTGATCATAAATATTGGAAGCCAATTGTCCCTGTTGATCAGTATGAGTTTGCCACCAACGCCAACCACCCAAAAGCGTTATCCCCAGTACGATACCGGTAACGACTGAAATACCATTTTCCTTCCACCATTTTTTTATCGCTTCAATTTGTTCTTCTTCAGTTTCGTAGGTTGCCACAATATTTCCTTTGTTATCTCAATGTTCAAATTTTATCTATTGAAATGAACATCGAATGTCAGTTAATTTACTATTGTTTGCTCCTGTTAAACAGGATAATCTCATTCACTTACAGAATAGCTTGAATATGCTCAACTTTAAAATTAAGGTAAGTACTCAGCCTTGAAATAAATTGCAAGGCTGAAAGCTAAAGTTTGTTAAAACAGACTAATTTAGAGAGAGAATTTAGCTGGCTTTAGCCTGCTTTGGCTTTTAGCCTTGAAATTTATTTCAAGGCGCTGAGTAGTTACAAATTAAGATTCCCAAAAGGGCTTCATTTTATCAAAATCAATGACCAGCCATTATAATTACTAAACATAGCAATTAAAATGTTCGTAACGACTCAGCGGTTCGCCTTGAAATCAATTTTAAGGCTAAAAGCATTCGATGTATTCCGCAGAGATTGATACTTTTTTTGGGAGGGAATGCGCCCCATTATCAATGTAATCAAACACGGGAGCGATCAGCTATTCTCTTTTAAGGGTAACAATATCAAAGTTAAAATTTTTGTTCAAAAAGTTTTCAATGCGAAAATTTTGAAAAAAAATTATTCGATGAGGCTCTTGCAAAACTTTGAAAACACGAGGTTTAAGAAATCCGATTTTTTTCAAAAATCGGATTTCTAAAGCTAAAAACAGTTTTGCAAGAGCCTCCGAGGTTTAAGTTTTTTGGTAACTACTCAGGGCAATCACAAGGGATTGCCCCTACATAAGAAGATTTTCGTCACTCGACATAAGAATATTTCAGCCTAAAGTTTTTTGAAGAA
>JAOZSV010000161.1 GCA_029939505.1 Thiotrichaceae bacterium
GCTAAAGCGTTGGACTCCAAAAGAGCCAAAGCTAAAGCGTTGGACTCCAAAAGAGACAAAGCTAAAGCGTTTTCGAGGTTTTAGTTTTTTTTCAAAAAACTAAAACCTCGAACTCCATTTTCAAAAAAAAATTCAACTCTTAATTCGCATTTCTAAGCTCGAAACACACGCAATGTTTAAGAAATCCGATTTTTTTCAAAAATCAGATTTCTGATGTTTTAGTTTTTCTTCAAACTAAAACCTCGAAAACGAAACTTGACCGGTTTTGTTTTAAGTATTAAACCGCTGAAAGACTAAACAAGCATTGGTTCCACCAAATCCGAAACTATTAGACATCACCGTATTGAGCGTGACATTATCTTGGCGTTCACGCACAATCGGTACTCCCTCTGCTTCTGGATCAAGTTCAGAGATATGGGCTGATGCACTGAGAAAACCCGCTTCCATCATTAATAAGCTATAAATGGCTTCATTGACACCAGCAGCCCCCAAAGCATGTCCTGTCAAAGATTTCGTGGCACTAATGGAGGGAATCTTCTCCTGGAAAACGGCTTTAATGGCTTCCAATTCGCGTTTATCACCAATTGGCGTACTTGTACCATGCGTGTTAATATAGTCAATCGGTGCATCAACCGTTTCTAATGCTTGCTGCATACAGCGTACCGCGCCTTCACCAGAGGGTTGCACCATATCAAAGCCATCTGAAGTTGCGCCGTAACCGACAAGTTCAGCATATATTTTTGCGCCACGCGCGATAGCATGATCTAACTCTTCTAAGACCACCATTCCCCCACCGCCTGAAATGACAAAGCCGTCACGGGTGACATCGTAAGGACGGGAGGCGGTTTTTGGGGTATCATTATGTTTAGAAGACAATGCGCCCATCGCATCAAAAAGCAAGGTTAAAGTCCAATGCACTTCTTCACCACCGCCGGCAAAGATAATGTCTTGTTTTCCCATTTGGATTTGTTCGTAACCATTACCAATGCAATGTGCACTGGTGGAACAGGCTGAACTGATTGAGTAATTTACCCCTTTGATTTTAAAGGGAGTTGCTAAACAGGCCGATGTCGTACTCCCCATTGTGCGAGGTACCATAAAAGGGCCGACTTTGCGTAAACCTTTGCTACGCAGTAGTTCCACAGCTAAAGTTTGATTGGCTGACGATGCACCGCCTGAGCCTGTAATTAAACCTGTTTTTGGGTTGGAGATATCACGTTCTGATAAGTTAGCATCGGCAATCGCATCGCGCATGGCTAAGTAACTAAATGCCGCTGCACCTCCCATAAAGCGTTTTACTTTCTTTTCAATTAAAGCGTTGATGTCAATGTGAATCCCTCCATGGACATGAGTACGGAAACCCAGATCGGCATATTCTTGGTGGAACTCAATACCTGAACGCCCTTGGCGCAAGGATTCTAAAACATCTTCTTTGTTATTACCAATACTGCATACAATCCCAAGTCCGGTGATTACAACACGTTTCACTGTTTAATCCTCTAAAAATCGGTGGAAGTAAATAAACCAACACGTAGGTTCTTAGCGAAATAAATTTCTCGCCCATCAACCTCCATCACGGCATCGCCAATGCCCATCACCACTTTTCGCATGATAACTCTTTTCATATCAATACGATATGTGATCAACTTATTTTTAGGTGTCACTTGTCCCGCATATTTAATCTCGTTTCCGCCGAGTGCACGCCCTCGCCCAGGTGCGCCTAGCCAACCTAAGAAAAATCCTATTAATTGCCACATTGCGTCTAAGCCTAAACAACCGGGCATCACCGGGTCGCCGGGAAAGTGACAGTTAAAAAACCATAAATCTGGATGTATATCTAGTTCAGCACAGATATAGCCTTTATTGGCATTGCCTCCTTTTTCTGTGATCTTAATGATACGATCAAGCATCAGCATTGGTGGCATCGGTAATTGTGCATTACCTTCTCCAAACATTTCGCCGCTAGCGCATTGAATTAATTCTTTATAAGTATAGCTATCTTTTTGTTGCATATAAATTCTCATAGAATGGAAAAAATTTTAGGCTGCTCAGTATCAGAAACGAGCGTTTTCATGCCACAATCTTTTGAATAACGGCTAATTCAGTATCCAACTGTTATGTAGTTATGTAGGATGGGTAGAGCGAACGCGAAACCCACCATTTTTCAAAACGGAACTACATTAAGAGAACGGTGGGTTTCCACTTCGTTCCTTTCGAGGTTAAAGTTTTTTTAAAGAAAAAACTTTAACCTCGAAACCACCCTACATTAAGAGACCAAATTTTGATAGGATACGAGGAAACCTATTTTAACTCAGATGTAGAAATTGATGATATTCCTTCAATACTTCATCTGCTTGCCCTTCGGCTTTGCTAATCCCTTCTTCTATCCATACGACACGGTTACATAATTGTTTAATTAAACCTGCTTGGTGCGATACAAAAACAATGGTTTTATTAGAACGAATTTTTTCTTGCATTATTTTTGTTGATTTTTGCCTAAACTCGGCATCACCAACTCCCAAGACTTCATCAATGAGCAAAATGTCTGGATCAACTTGAAAGGCGACAGAAAAACCTAAACGCGCTTTCATGCCTGATGAATACGTTGCAATGGGTTGATCAATGAAATCATCCAATTCTGAAAATTCAATAATCGCGTCCATTTTTGCTTTGACTTCTTTTTTTCTAAGCCCCATAAACATGCCACTTAATATCGCATTTTCACGTCCACTCAGATAAGGAATAAAGCCTAATTGCAAAGATAAGAGCGAGGTATAATAGCCACGATTGACAAAAGTGCCTTTATTGGGTTTAATAATCCCTGCCATTAGACGTAGCAAGGTACTTTTACCGACACCATTACGCCCAATAATACCTAGCGTTTCTCCGTGATATAAATCAAATGAGATATTTTTAAGTGCCCAAAATTGTTCACCAAAAATACCTCTTCTACGCTTATAAAATACACCTACGTTACGCAGAGATAAAATAGCTTCTTCTTGTTCATCTTTCATGTTATGTCAATTTGATCTTTTGAATCAAACTTTGGAAATGGAGTCCAACGCTTCAGCTTTGGGCGTATTTTGGAGTCCAACGCTTCAGCTTTGGGCGTATTTTTTTACGGATTTCCAAAACTAAAACCTCGAACTCCAATTTTAACTCTTAACTCGTTTCGAGAGGTACATCGAAAATCAATTGTTTGAAAAACTATAGCATGATTTTGGGATAGATATATTCAAAACGGGCAATTAATCGTGCGCCTAACCAGACGCAAATCAGTGAAATAATCGCAATGAGAAACAATGCTGAACCATCAGGCCAATTATGGTGCATTAAAATATCACGATAGGATTCAATAATGACAACGATGGGATTCCAATAATAATAATCTCGATAGGCTTCTGGCACTATATCGCTCCTTATCATCACTCCCGACATGAAAAAGAGGGCAAGTAATACATTTTCAACAACAAAACGCAAATCTGGCAAAAATGGGACAATGGCAGCTAAAAAAAACGTGATAGCCATCGCAAATAACAATTGTACGATTAATAGTGCTGGTAAGGCTAAATAGGTTATATTAATACCATATCCGTATATCCATAAAAAAATCAGTAGGAGCGTTAATATAAACAAAAATTTGACACTATCTGTCAAAATCAAAATGATGGGAAAAAAGACTTTAGGTAAATTAACCTGTTGCATCAAACCACTTGCGCCTAGAATCGTTTGAGTTCCATGTGAAATACAGGATTTAAGCCATTGCCAAGCCGTGAGCCCAGTCAATAGGAAAGGGACATAATTATCTGTTTTATGTCCTAACAATATGCCAAAAAAGAGATAAAAAACAGACATATACATAATAGGTTCAAAAATCCACCACAAAAAACCTAAGTAAGTGCGTTTTGTTTCTGCTTTTAAGTCGGCATAAGTCTTATATAGAATAAGCTCTATATATCTCAATAAAGTATTTAATTTTTGAGTGAGCATTTGATTAAAGTATTTAGTACAACGGATTAGGGAATTGAACGGATTTTGGAACTTGAAATGATAACGCTAAGTACCTGTGCATAAATAATCAGGTATTTAGAATTCGAGGTTTTCGTTTTTTTTTCAAAAAAACTCAACCCTCAGAGCCTCTTGCAAAACTCTTTTCGAGGTTTCCGTTTTTCTTCAAAAAACGGAAACCTCGAAATCTATTCCACAGGTTTAAGAAATCCGATTTTTGAAAAAAATCGCTTGCAAAAGCGAGTTTTGCAAGAGGCTCCTCAATTCGAGTTTTTTCAAAAAACTCGGTTTCTGAGCGGCGAATAAAATCTCTGAAAATTTCTGCGAAGGTACTATTGAACCTATAATTCAATCCGTTTTTTTCTAAAATCCGTTGTACTAATTATAGTACAATAAATTATATTATTATTAGTTTAGTCTATCTTAATTAATTATTCTACACAATTCACATTTAATTTATCATAACAAGAATATTTACTCCGCATGGAAAAAACATATAATCCCCACAAGATCGAACAACATTGGTATCAGTTATGGGAAGATAAAGGCTATTTTACGCCCAAAGGTACGGGCAGCCCTTATTGTATTATGATCCCACCCCCTAATGTGACAGGTACATTGCACATGGGGCACGCTTTCCAAGATACGCTCATGGATATTTTGACGCGCTATTATCGGATGATGGGCAAAAAGACATTGTGGCAAGCAGGGAGTGATCATGCTGGAATCGCAACCCAAATGGTTGTGGAGCGGCAATTAGCGCAGGAGGGTAAAACGCGGCATGATTTAGGGCGTGAGGCTTTTATTGATAAGGTTTGGGAGTGGAAGGCGCATTCAGGTGGGCAGATCACAAAACAGTTGCGGCGAATGGGTACATCATTGGATTGGGCGCATGAGCGTTTTACGATGGATGAGGGCTTGTCTCAGGCAGTGCGTGAGGTATTTGTGCGCTTGTATGATGAGGGTTTGATTTATCGGGGCAAACGTCTGGTGAATTGGGATCCCGTTTTGCATACGGCGGTGTCTGATTTAGAGGTGCAGTCGCAAGAAGAAAATGGCTCTATGTGGCATTTGCGTTATCCCTTTGCAGATGGAAAGGGGGCTGTTATCGTCGCCACTACCCGCCCTGAAACCATGCTGGGCGATGCTGCTGTGGCTGTTCATCCAAAAGATGAACGTTATCAATCACTTATCGGTAAAAAAGTGGAATTGCCACTGACAGGGCGTACTATTCCTGTGATTGCTGATGAATATGTTGATCCTGAATTTGGCTCAGGCTGCGTGAAAATTACGCCCGCCCATGATTTTAATGACTATGCCGTAGGGCAGCGTCACGATTTGCCGATGCTCAATATTTTCACCATTGATGCCAAGCTGAATGAAAACGCGCCTTCCGCCTATCAGGGCTTGGATCGTTTTGCGGCGCGTAAAAAAATCGTGGCAGATTTGGAGACAGCAGGGTTATTAGTTGATGTTAAACCCCATAAGTTAATGATACCGCGTGGTGATCGAAGCCATGCCGTGATTGAGCCGTTTTTGACTGATCAATGGTTTGTGAAAGTTGCGCCCTTAGCAGAGCCTGCCATTAAAGCTGTGGAAGACGGGCGAATTAAATTTGTTCCCGATAATTGGAAAAAAACCTATTTTGAATGGATGCGTAATATTCAGGATTGGTGTATTAGTCGCCAAATTTGGTGGGGGCATCGTATTCCAGCATGGTATGACGATAAAGGAGAAGTTTATGTGGGCTATTCCGAAAATCAAGTGCGAGAAAAATATCAAATTCCACCGACAGTTCAATTAAAACAAGATACTGATGTGTTGGATACTTGGTTTTCGTCAGCGTTATGGCCTTTTTCAACTTTAGGATGGCCTGAAAAAACAGAACGGCTTCACAGTTTTTACCCAACCAGTGTTTTAGTTACAGGCTTTGACATCATTTTCTTTTGGGTAGCCCGAATGATTATGATGGGGTTGAAATTTATGGGAGATGTGCCATTCCATGATGTGTATATTCATGGTTTGATTCGAGACGCGGATGGACAGAAAATGTCTAAATCTAAGGGCAATGTTCTCGATCCCTTGGATTTGATCAATGGCATTGATTTGGAAACGTTAGTCACTAAACGAACAACAGGATTAATGCAGCCAAAAATGGCTCCTCAAATTGAAAAGGCGACTCGTAAACAGTATGCAGAAGGCATTCCTGCTTTTGGTACAGATGCCCTGCGTTTTACTTTTACGGTTTTAGCCTCAACAGGGCGCGATATTCGTTTTGATTTAGGGCGGATTGAGGGCTATCGTAATTTCTGTAATAAGTTATGGAATGCGACGCGCTATGTCTTAATGAATACAGAGGGCAAGGATACGGGTTTGACTGAAACAGAGGTGGAATTGTCTTTAGCAGATCGCTGGATTATTTCCCTGTTGCAACAGGTTGAAGAAGAAGTTCAACAGCATATTAAAACGTATCGCTTTGATTTAATTGCCAATACTTTATATGAATTTACTTGGAATGAATATTGTGACTGGTATTTAGAATTCTCTAAATCGGTGTTGCAATCTGATAAAGTCAGTGAAGCCGCGCAACGTGGTACACGGCGTACTTTAGTGCGTGTACTTGAATCTTTATTGCGTTTATTGCACCCCATTATGCCCTATATCACAGAAGAGTTATGGCAACGGGTAGCTTCGTTAGCGGGTAAAAGTGGTGAAACCATCATGCTTCAGCCCTATCCATTGCCACAAGCGGATAAAGTGGATACGCAAGCAGTGCAAGAGATTGAGTGGGTAAAAGCATTTATATTAGGCGTGCGACGGATTCGGGCAGAAATGGATATTGCGCCCAGTAAGGCATTACCTGTTTTGGTGCAAAATGGCAGTGCCGATGATGAACAAAAATGGCAATCCCATGATCGCCTTATTATTCACCTTGCCCGTTTGGAAAAGGTGACTTGGCTAGATGCTGCGACAGACGCGCCTGAATCAGCGATAGCTTTAGTCGGAGAAATGCAGATTTTAATCCCGTTGGCTGGATTAATTGATAAAGAAGCTGAACTCAAGCGGCTCAAGAAAGAGATGGAAAAGCTGAATAGGGAATTAAGTAAATGCACCGCTAAATTGGATAATCCAAAATTTACCGCCCGCGCCCCTAAAAATATTGTGGAAAAAGAGCAACAACGAGTAACAGAGATGACTGCCTCTTTGCAACAATTGGAAGCACAATCGGCAAAGATTAGGGCGATTTTTGAACAGGATTAAACATCGAATATTGTTTGAATCAGAATTTGAAAATTTGAGAATTTTCAGAATTGATATTCAAAATCAATGATTAATTTTTCGTTTTTTTAAAAGGGCTGTGTTTCTATAAACCAAATTAAATCAATAGCTTATTTAAAATTTAACGATTATTTTCGATTTTATTCTGAAAATTCTGAAATTCTGAAAATTCTGATTCAAAATTGAAGGGTAAAAATTTCCTTTCTGTTTGAAGAAAAATTTTCGCCTCGATTCTAGGTTCAAGTTTTTTCGGTAAAAAAACTTGAACCTAGAATATTGTTTGAATCAGAATTTGAGAATTTGAGAATTTTCAGAATTGAGATTTAAAATGATTTTTCGGTGTTTTTCAAAAGGGCAATTTTATAATAAACATAATTAAATCAACAACTTAATTAACATTAATAAAAATTTCTATTTTATTCTGAAAATTCTTAAATTCTCAAATTCTGATTCAAAATGAAAGTGTGAAAATTTCCTTTATCAACTAAACGATTAATACTTGATCATCAAGTTTTTCGTCTGACAACAATAACTACAAGGATTGTATATAAGATTCGAGGTTCAAGTTTTTTGAAGAAAAACTTGAACCTCGAATGGATTAAAAACGCTAACTACAAGGATTTTCTCGTTCCCACGCGCCGGCGCTCATCGTTATACATAATTATTTAAGTCATTGATTTTAAATCTTTTTTCGTAGGGTGGGTAGGAACGAAGTGGAAACCCACCAATCCACAAAAATGGTGAGTACTAAATATGACAGAAAGAAAGGCCGTACATTATGGCCAACTTGAACTAATCCCTGGCATTACGTGCGATGCTTACGTTTTAGATGATGGCACACCCGTTATGAGTGAACGTGGAACTGCTGACTTGTTAGGAATGAAACAATCATCTTTGCAGAGCATGACAGTTACTGGTGTTCCAAAAACACTTAAACCATTGATTTGTAAGAATTTTAGCATGACAGTTACTTTAGTAGAAGTCACTGCAAAAAGTAGCCCATATAAAGGCAGAAAAATTACCGTTTATGATAGCAATTTTGTAGAGTCGTTAATGTGTGCATATGCTATGGCAATTGGACACAATGTTCTCCAAAAAAATCAGATGCATATTGGACGCCGATGTGTACTTCTACAATCAGCTCTTGTTCGCACAGTACTAGAATCTGCTATAAAAGAAGCCTGTGGTATAGCAGCGAAAATCCAAGAAACCGCCCAAAAGCATTACACAGATATTGTCGAGTTAATGAAGGAGTCTGGATTAAAGTGTTCGGTTGATGGTGACATTGCTATTAAGACGGATATTACTGATTTTCTTGATATTCCGCAGAGTACGTTGAATAGCTTTCTCAGTAAGCATCGGAGTAAGATTGAACCGATAAAGCTGGAACGGGCGACCATTCGGGCTATTGGTTCTAAGGCAGTGCGTATGAATGGTTATTGTTTGAAAGAGGTGGGCATGATAGCTTTGGGTATGGACTCGGTGATTGGGATAGAGTTGAAGGAGAAGATGTTTGGTAGTGTGAGTTCTTTGGCTAAGTTTGAGACGAAGGGGGAAATTGAATGGCAGAAAGTGTTGGGTAAAGTTTTTGCGGGTTTGGGTTTTCATCATAACTATACTATTAATGGGTATAGAGTTGATTTCTATGTGGAGGAGTTAAATTTAACCTGCGAGTGTAACGGCTACGATAATCACATTCATTATAATCAGACGCAAGAGAAGGAAAGAGAGGAGTATTTGAATAAAAATTATCGTGTGGTTCGTTTCCATCATTTGACGGATTTGGAAACTTTGGTGAATGGAATATTACATGCTCAAATTGGTACGGTGGTTAAGTTGTATGATGCAGGTCATGTTTATTCTGGTCGTTCTCAGTCTGCTGCTTTAGGTGCTCAATAGTTTTTGCATTATCTATGAACATTCTGTCAATTCTGATTCTGACAAAAAATAATTCTGTTCAAAAAATGGGGAAATCATCAAGGGCTATCTTTTACCCCAGAAATGCTGAATCAAGCCCAACTGTCTCTTGGTGATGAAATTTTATACTCGTTCCCTTCGAGGCTAAAGTTTTTTTAAAGAAAAAACTTTAGCCTCGAACTCTGTTTGGGAACGCCTTCATCGACGCTCTGCGTCGAACAGTCACCCAATTTCCTTCGTAACAGAAATAGTTTCGAGGTTTAAGTTTTTTGAAGAAAAACTCCAAAATCATTGGACTCCATCATATCCGATGTGCTTCAGTACTTATTCGTTCATTTTGTCAATTCGCTGTACTCTTGTACTTATCTGCCTTCAATCTCTTCAATCCCCTGCTTCATCCACAGCAAATACACGAAACCCCTGATTCCCAAAACAATAAATCACAAACTGCGAAATTCGCGCTTCTGGATATTCTTTTTTTAAGCCTTCCACATAGCCTTTGATTTGCAAAGTGTCTTCTTCCAGCAATTCCCAATTCTCAATACGGGTTTTAGACTTTTTGAGTGCTGTATTGGAATAATACTTAAATTCAATCACCCAACGCAATCCGGCCAACTTCTCGTTATACTTGCCCACAAATTCCAAATCGCTTTTACCTTGCGGATAAGAGCGTTCAACATGCCACAGAAACCAGCGAGATAAATAGCGACTACATAATTCATAAAAAGTCGTGCGATAAAAATTCTCATTAACTTGGGCAAAAATCGCTTCTGGTAATTGCGAAACGTATTTTTCCCAATAACCCCTAAACAGTTGCTCCAAATTCGGTTCATTAACAAAGCCTTGCATTATCTCAGCATATTGAGTCGAAACATCAATATGGTGGATTTCATTGAAATATTCCACAAAAATTTGGCGCATATTGAGATTAGGCAATTTCAAATAAAAGTCATCGCGCAAAGTCAACATGCCCAAATAGAAAAATGAAATGGGAAAAAAGCCCTTTTCAAAGAATTGAATTCGAGGTTCAAGTTTTTGCGCGCAAAAACTTGAACCTCGAAAATTGAATTTTTCGACGAGCAGCATATCGTCATAAGCAATCCGATTATGTAAAGTGAGTTGATCCACAAATTCTTCGGTGTTTTTAGGATTAGAGGCGGTTAAGCGTCTAACCCAGGAAAGGTCGGTTTTCAGATTGAGATCAATCAAATGCTTGGGAATCGTTTTTTCCCGACAAAGTCGGTTTAAAAAGTACATCACGAGGGTGGAATTATAGAGTGCCTCACCCTCTGGCGTGACAAAATGATAACCATTGTAATGATTCTTGATAACCTCCTCTACTTCCGAACGAGTAGCCAGTTCAAGCTCATAATCTTGATAGACTTCATCTAAAAGCTGCACCACTTCTGTTTGGGTAAAACCTAACATCGTTTCAAATTCCGGAACTAAAGTAATGAAGTTAGCAATATTATACCCAGAAGCCATGTCATCTATCGCAATCGGCAACACGCCAGTAATAAAGACATTCGCGATGACACCCGTTTTACAGCCCTCCTTCAATGTTTTGAAAAATGTTTTGAGAAAACCGTCATCCGCTGTGAGTTCTCGATACAAAGGCTCTTTATGCCCTGTAATCAATTGATTGGCAAAGTTATCATATTCATCAATAATCACATATAACCTGGGTAAGTCCTTGTGTCCTTGGATGAACTTGATAAGTGATTTGAAATTGGATGACGTTTTAGCTTTGACTTCTATACTCACTTTGTCTTGAAACCATTTTTGATTTTGCTCAACAACCATTCTCATTTGCAAGTTACAAGTCAAGTTAAAACTGTCTTCAATCTCTTTCATCGTGCCAGTGGGTTCTACGATGGAAAAATCCAAGTGTAAAACGAAAAAGGCGTTGTGCCAGGGAGTCGGATGTTGTCCAATATAAGTCTGTCCAAACAGCCTTTCAAAATCATCAAGTTGGTTGACATCATAGTAACATTCTAGCATTTGGCAAAAGAGAGACTTGCCAAACCGGCGTGGGCGTAGAAAAACCTGATTTTGATCCTGTTCCAGTTTTTCAATGTAATGGGTTTTATCAACGAAATAACCATTTTCGCGGACCATTTTTTTGTAATCCGCTACACCATATAATACTCGTTTTTTCATTGTGTTTTTTAATGTTCCAGTTAGTGTTTTCTAGTTGAGTTAATATACCATACTTTAATAAATATTATATGATACACTTACTGAGTACAGCGGATTTACGGAATAAAACGGATTAAATCGACGAGGATAAAAACGTTATCCTCGTCATCAATTCATAGCGTTAATGTGGAACGTTTTTTAAAATCCGTTGATTCCATTAATCCTTTGTACTCATATAGAAGTTCAGAAAAATTTGTTATAATCCCCTGTGTTTGAAAAACGATAATA
>JAOZSV010000027.1 GCA_029939505.1 Thiotrichaceae bacterium
AACTGGTTGATTCCATGCAACGGGTACTCGCCGCGTTTTTCTTCAAAAAACTCAATTCGAGGTTCAAGTTTTTTCGGTAACTTGAACCTCGAATCGAAACCATTCATGAACCTATCCCGCCCTATTCAAAAATGCGGAACCATGAATAAAAATCGTTTTGTTTTTAACCAAAAAACGAGGGTTAAGAAATCCGATTTTAAAAAAAAATCGGATTTCTAAGCTCAAAAATGAATAGGGCGGGATAGGTTCATGGTAATTTTTGATAAGTTTGTTCTATTAAGTAATAAACATAAGAGTAATCATATTTTCTGCCTAATTTGGTTTTCCAATAACAACCATGAGCAAGCTCAATGCCTATATTTTAACGCCCCAAGTAACTCAGATACGAGTAATTTATTTTCCGGATAGTGTTGTATTCCAAGTTTCAAGAATATCTTCTTCCAAAGAGGCACGATGAGATTTTTGTTTATATTGGGGGCGTGAAAGGCAAAAGGGGGGGGTAAGGTGAATCAATTTATTTGATTAGAAAAAATCATTTCCCCCAAACCACCGTTTTTTTCTCTAGACTTTAGGGGGAATTAAATTTTTTTCTATCCACAAAAAACATTCACCTTAAGCTACCTTTTGCCTTTCACGCCCCAATTGTTAAATAATTTTTAATGTTCAATTTTATATCAACCCTTTTGTTTCAATATATATTTTTATCTTCTCTAAAACTATACCCATTTCTACAAAATAAACCATCGCCAATTTTATCCCATTAATTGTGTCTTCTTCATTATTTGGATATTCGTGGGTTAGCTTATTCCTAATTGTTCTAAAATTAAGCCATTTATCAGCACAATCAGTAATTTCTAGCTTCTCTAATTTATCCAAAACATCAATTAATGACATGTTATTTTTATATTCACCAATACGTTTGATTAATTCCTTAAACAGTTTATCACCCATAAAATCCTGCAATTTAATAAATCTAAAGATAAAGGCATCAATTGTTTTAATATGTTCTTTATTCTTATAGATACTTAAATCTATTGGCAATTGCACCATTTCATCATAGTTATCTTTTGCTCGGTTAAAATGTAAATAAGCTGTATCAATTGCTTCTTTTAACATAATAATATGCCTTCTTTTTTTGCAGTATGTAAAATAGGTTGATCTTGTGTAAATGGCGTTTTAATAAGCAAATCTACTTTCCTTTCTGTGACATTTTTATAAATATCTCGTAAAAAATGCACTTGTATTTCCATATCTATATCGTGCGTACATTCTAAAAATAAGTCTATATCTCCACCTTTTTTATCATCATGGATACGACTTCCAAATAAATAAAGTTGACTATTATCTCCAAAATGTTGCTTGGCATATTTGATAATTAGTTTTTTTACTTTTGGTTTTAACCTCAAAATTTAACCTCTGCCCTTATTAACGAAGAATTTCTTGTTTAACAAATTGCAAGTTTTTATACCCATTAGACATCTTTCCTAAATAGCGTATGAAATCCAATTGTGTTAAAATACTCAATCCCTCAACAATGAAATACCATGAAAAAATACAAAGCAATTGAAACAGAAACACCTGAAAAATTCAAACGAATAACAGAAATATCAAAAGAAGACTTCCAAAGTTGATGTGATAAAACAGAAACTTATATTGAAGAAGAGAAGAAACATAACCCACTGAGACAACGTGGTGTTAAAAAATCCAAACTTTCTTTAACAGATTGTGTATTGTTAACAATTTATTATCTTCGTCATTATCCAACTTTTGCCAATTTAGCTGACGTTTTTGATATAAGTGAGTCTTATTGTCATAAAATTTATTCTCGTTACTCCAGAATTCTTGTTAAAGTTGAAACTCTTCCTAATCGTAAAAATTTACTAGAAATTCCTCCTGATACGTTGATTATAGATGTAACAGAACAACCAATAGAACGTCCGGTAAAAGGTCAAAAACCGTCTTATTCTGGCCAGAAAAAAAAACATTCGAGGTTCAAGTTTTTTTTTCAAAAAACTTGAACCTCGAATACCGTTAAGGTTCAAATACTTGTTTCTGCCATTGGAGAAATTTTATCTGTTGACTGCGCTAAAGGTAAACAGCATGATTTTTCAATATTCAAAGTGATGTTTTGATACATCCAGACTCTGAACTCCTTGCCGATTCAGTTTCAGGCAAAAGTTTCGCTGAGGAGCGAAACTTTTGCCTGAAAATCAAGGTTTAAATAAATTTCATAAAAATTCTGTTATACATAAAAAAAAGAAAAAGGGAATACCTCATACAACTGAAGCTAAAGCTCATAATAAAGCACTTTCAAAAAGACGTATTTTGATTGAAAATATTAACCGATTATGTCAAATTTTTCGTTGCGTCAAAGAGGTTTTCCGTGGTAAACATAAAAACGATGGTTTAACTTGGAGATTAGTTGCTGCCCTTGTCAACCTTAGATGTAGCTCTATTTAGGAAAGAGGTATATTTATAAAAAACAGAAATGAATTTTTAATCCATTTCGACAGGCTAGGAAGTTCCCGTTTTTCCCAATCCATTCAAATTCTACGGCAAAGCCCGATACCTTTGCACCTCAATGCACAACCCGTCGTTAATGAAACGATACGCGGCGGGATCACCAGGCGCAGAAAACAAGAACGTCTCATTCCACGCCCACCATTTCAGCCTTGATACTATCATAAAAAGTTCTTAAAAAAACTTGTTTTCCAATTAAAAGTCAATTTAAGTATTTATATAGTTGGGTAATATTACAACATCAATTACCTAAACTATACACCTGCCCCTCATAATTTACGATGGAAAACAGGGGATATAGCTTATATATAGAGGCCAATTATTTTATTTCAAGTCTTTTTTGAAAAAAATTTCAAGGTGGTCGATAATGTGACCTGAGCAATGATGATTGACGTGCTGAGTAGGCAAATCCGCTGCAAATTTATAACTCAAGTTTCGGAGTTCATGTTTTTTAATAACAACTTGATTTACAAGCTATTATTTATTTTTGGCTAAAATTCGTTTTATTGACAACCTCTTTTTCTTTCAAAATGCCTTTATTTTCGGTAATCAGATTGATGAATCTCGTCAAGATTGGCTAATCTAAATCTTTGGTTTTTCCAACGATCTTTATTTGTCAAGTCATCGACTTTTAAGAACGAAATATTTCGTTTTCTTTCCTTTAATAATCAAACAATTACTGATAATAACTGACCATTTTGAACTCCGAAACTTGAGTTACACTTATTTTTAATTAATTTTTTAAATTCAGTTATAAAAAACGTGAGAATCAAGATGAACGAACATCAACAAAATGCCCTGCAATAGCGGCTGCCGCTGCCATCGTTGGACTGACTAAATGTGTACGCCCCCCCTGTCCTTGACGGCCCTCAAAATTACGATTAGAAGTTGAAGCACACCGTTCACCAGGCGATAAACGATCAGCATTCATAGCCAAACACATAGAACAACCAGGGAGTCGCCATTCAAATCCAGCTTCTATAAAAATTTTATCCAACCCCTCCTGCTCTGCCTGTGCTTTAATCAAACCAGAACCAGGGACAACTAACGCCAGTTTAATAGAAGGCGCGACATGATGACCTTTAACCACCTGCGCTGCAACACGTAAATCCTCAATACGCGAATTTGTACAAGAACCGATAAAAATCTTATCAAGGCAAATATCAGTAATAGACATACCCGCCTTTAAATCCATATACGCAATAGCGCGGCGCATACCTTCAGCCTTAGTCGCATCTATTATCTCATCTGGATTAGGGACAATCGCATCAACAGGGCATACCATTTCTGGCGAAGTTCCCCACGTCACCTGTGGTTTAATCAGACTGGCCTCAATATGGATAACACTATCAAATTTAGCATCAGCATCACTCTGTAAATCGCGCCACGCAGCCACTGCTTGTCCCCATTGATCATTCCTCGGAGCAAAAGGGCGTTCACGCACATACTCCAAAGTTTTATCATCCACAGCAATCAACCCCGCCCGCGCTCCAGCTTCAATAGCCATATTACAGACAGTCATCCGTCCCTCCATAGACAAAGCCTGTATTGCAGAACCCCCAAATTCAATCGCATAGCCAGTACCACCTGCCGTACCAATTTGACCAATAATATAAAGGATAATATCCTTAGCCGTGATACCAGCTTCGACCTCACCATCGACACTAATCAGCATATTTTTAGATTTATTCTGCATCAAACATTGTGTCGCTAAAACATGTTCCACTTCAGAAGTACCAATGCCGAAAGCTAAGGCGCCAAAGGCACCATGTGTTGAAGTATGCGAATCCCCACACACAATAGTTATACCAGGCAAAGTGATACCTTGCTCAGAACCAACTATATGTACAACACCCTGGTGTGGATCATTCATAGTAAATTCTTTCAAACCATAATCACGGCAATTATTATCTAAAGTTTCAACCTGCAAACGCGATATAGGATCAGCAATAGCCGCGACACCACCATCACGGGCAGTTGTAGGCACATTATGATCAGGCACCGCAAAATTGGCTTGAACGCGCCATGGCGGTCGATTGGAAAGACGTAACCCTTCAAATGCTTGGGGTGAAGTCACTTCATGAATAAGATGGCGATCAATATAAAGTAAGCTGCCCCCGTTTTCATCAACCAACACAACATGGGCATCCCATAATTTATCGTAGAGAGTTTTTGCAGACATTGTTCAGTTATTCCTTTATATTGGTACTTTCGAGAATCGATTCGAGGTTAAAGTTTTTTGAAAAAAAACTCAAACCTCGAATAGTTTTGCAAGAGCCTCTTTAGAAAATCATTAATTTCAATTCCAGCCAAAAGCGCATTTAATTTAATCAAACAAATGTTTTAACTCGACTATCAAGTTTTTGATGTTGTTTAGCTTTATAACGATCTCTCTTTTAATACTTAAATATATAAATTATTGATTTTTAATCAAATTTATTTTTCAGCGGCTAAAATTATATCTTTTTATCAAAGATATAACTTATAAAAAACTTGAGAGTCGATTTTAAATATAAAAAACAGTCCAAATCATTGTATTTTATGAGGTCATTTTTTAAAACGCAAATGCTTTTCGAGTCGAGGCTAACGTTTTTTCTTTAAAAAAACGTTAGCCTCGACTTGAGTTTTCCTTCAAAAAACTCAAACAAAGTTAAACAAATTTACTAATTAAAAAACAATAACAATTTAGTTTTAGTTGAAAATTAATTATTTTTCTGGTTAATGATGATTTTATCATCAATTTTATTATTATATATTATATATATTAAAAAATCAACCACTTTATAACCATAATTTTATTAAATTATTGAATTTACTTAAATTAATATTTAAAAGTTTAAACACCATATCAAGAAAAAGCGTGTCCAGAGCAATAAATTTGTATTTTTTTTTCATTAGGTATATAATGCAAACCCAAGTGATAATCAAACATATCACCTGAGTAAAATTTTTGGAGAGATGGCCGAGTGGCTGAAGGCGCTCCCCTGCTAAGGGAGTATGGGTTAAAAGCCCATCGAGGGTTCGAATCCCTCTCTCTCCGCCACAGAACATGCGCCCGTAGCTCAGTTGGATAGAGTACCTGGCTACGAACTAGGGGGTCGGGAGTTCGAATCTCTCCGGGCGCGCCATTTTTATTTAATGAAAAAAACTTGATGTGAAATTTTTTCTTCAAAAAACATTAACATCGAAGCGAATTTCGATAATAGGACTTCGCATTTTTAGAAGCTGGCTGTGGCCAGCTTTTTTTATTAATAGGGACGTTGTGTTGTGACGAACTTTTATCTCCTCATTTAGCCTTGAGCACATCGAAAGTCCCCCGATTAACCTGCAAGAGCAATTATGGCAACGATTAACCAGTTGGTGCGAAAACCGCGTAAACGACAAAAGAGTAAAAGTACAACACCAGCATTAGAAAGCTGTCCACAAAAACGTGGCGTATGTACCCGTGTCTATACGACGACTCCCAAAAAGCCAAATTCTGCTATGCGTAAAGTTGCGCGTGTGCGTCTCACTAATGGCATGGAAGTGACCACTTATATTGGTGGCGAAGGGCATAACTTGCAAGAACACTCTGTCGTGTTGCTCAGAGGGGGGCGTGTAAAAGATTTGCCTGGTGTCCGTTATCATACAGTACGTGGTTCACTAGACACATCTGGGGTTAATGAAAGACATCAAGGTCGTTCCAAATACGGTGCGAAAAGACCTAAGACTTAATATTAAGTAAAAAATTCAATTTAATTGGAAACTTAAAATGCCAAGAAGAAGAATTATTGCAAAGCGAACCATTTTGCCCGATCCAAAGTATGGAGATGAAACCGTCGCAAAATTCATCAATATGCTCATGAAAAATGGCAAAAAGTCTGTGGCGGAACGTATCGTCTATGGTGCCTTGGATCGTGTTGCACAAAAAACAAAGGTTGAAGCTTTGGATGTTTTTGGCAAAGCCTTAGATCATGTTCGCCCAGTAGTAGAAGTCAAATCTCGGCGAGTGGGCGGTTCAACTTATCAAGTACCCATAGAAGTCCGCCCTGCTCGTCGAACAACATTAGCCATGCGCTGGCTTGTCGATTCGGCTCGAAAACGGGGTGAAAAAACGATGGGACTGCGTTTGGCTGGTGAAATTCTTGATGCGAACGAAAAAAAGGGAACAGCGATTAAAAAACGTGAAGATGTGCATCGTATGGCCGAAGCCAACAAAGCATTTTCACATTTCCGCTGGTGATCTTCAGTGATCAGTTATCAATGATCAGTTATCAATGATCAATGATCATTGCTCACTGGTCACTAATAAAGGGTTTTTGACAACTAATTTAGAGGCTTACCGTTTTTCTTCAAAACGGTAAGCCTCTAACATATTGTGTAGAACTGATAACTTGATAACTGATAACTGAATATGGCACGTAAGACACCCATTGAGCGCTACCGTAATATTGGAATTATGGCGCATATTGATGCTGGCAAAACAACAACGACTGAACGCATTCTCTATTACACCGGCGTTTCGCATAAAATGGGCGAAGTGCATGACGGTGCAGCCACTATGGATTGGATGGCACAAGAACAAGAACGGGGTATTACCATTACCTCAGCAGCAACGACTTGTTTTTGGAATGGCATGGGACAACAATATCCAGAGCATCGTATCAATATTATTGATACACCAGGTCACGTTGATTTCACCATTGAAGTTGAACGTTCATTGCGTGTACTTGATGGCGCGTGTGCCGTATTTTGTGCGGTGGGTGGAGTCGAGCCTCAATCGGAAACGGTTTGGCGACAAGCCAATAAATATGGTGTGCCTCGTCTCGCCTTCGTTAATAAAATGGATCGGGCTGGTGCAGATTTTTTGCGGGTCGTTTCCCAAATTAATAAACGTCTTGCCGTTCAGACTGCCGTTTTGCAGCTTCCTATTGGGGCAGAGGACAAATTTGAAGGCATTGTTGATCTGGTTAAGATGAAGGCCATTTATTGGGATGAGGCGACCTCTGGTGTACGTTTCTCTATAGAGGAAATTCCAGAAGCCATGCAATCTGAATGCGATAAATGGCGGGAAAATCTGGTAGAAATGGCGGCTGAAGCTAATGACACCTTAATGGAGAAATATCTTGAAGAAGGTGAATTAACTGAAGAAGAAATACGCCAGGGTATTCGTTCACGTACCTTAGCCAATGAAGTGATACCAACTATTTGTGGTTCGGCCTTTAAAAATAAAGGTGTGCAAGCCATGTTGGATGCCGTTATTGAGTATTTACCGGCACCGACAGATGTACCGCCTGTTCGTGGTACTCTTGATGACCCACAGCAAACAGAAGCAACTCGTGCGCCAAGTGATGAGGAGCCTTTTGCCGCTTTAGCTTTTAAAGTGGCAACCGATCCCTTTGTGGGTTCTTTGACATTTTTCCGTGTTTATTCAGGGGTATTAAATTCAGGCGATTCTGTTTTTAATCCGATAAAACGGAAACGAGAACGGTTGGGCCGCATTTTACTAATGCATGCCAATTCCCGTGAAGAAATAAGGGAAGTTCGGGCGGGTGATATTGCAGCCGTTGTTGGGTTAAAATCTGTCACCACAGGGGAAACGCTTTGTGATAAAAACCACTTGATTACATTGGAAAAAATGGAATTTCCAACCCCTGTCATTTCTGTGGCCGTTGAGCCAAAAACGCAGGCAGATCAGGAAAAAATGGGCGTTTCACTGTCCAAACTCGCCGCTGAAGATCCGTCATTTCAGGTACGCACAGATGAAGAAACAGGGCAGACCATTATTTCTGGCATGGGTGAATTGCATTTGGATGTTCTTGTGGATCGTATGCGCCGAGAGTTTAATGTGGATGCCAATGTCGGTGCACCACAGGTGGCTTATCGAGAAACCATCCGTAAACCTGTTGAAATCGAAGGAAAGTTCATACGTCAATCAGGTGGGCGTGGTCAATATGGGCATGTTTGGTTAAAGCTTGAACCATTAGAACCGGGTTCAGACTATCAGTTTGTCAATAAGATCACGGGAGGAGATGTACCAAAAGAGTATATTCCAGCCGTTAACAAGGGTGTGGTCGATGCGATGCAAAATGGCGTTTTGGCCGGATATCCCGTTGTTGATGTCTCTGTCACCTTATATGATGGCTCATTCCATGAAGTTGACTCCAGTGAAATGGCATTTAAGATCGCAGGTTCTCAAGCGTTTAAAGAAGGGGCTAAAAAAGCATCGCCTGTATTGCTTGAACCTGTTATGGCAGTGGAAATCGTGACACCAGAGGATTACATGGGAGATGTCATGGGCGATTTGAATCGCCGTCGGGGTATTTTACAAGGGATGGATGAATTGCCAACAGGTAAAGTGATTCAGGCCGAAGTACCACTTGGGGAAATGTTTGGTTATGCGACGGACTTACGCTCACTAACGCAAGGACGTGCGAGTTATACCATGCAATTTGCCAAATACCATGAAGCCCCCAGTAGTATTGCTGAGGCTGTGATTAAAAAAAATCTGTCATAATTGTTAATTTTTTCGAGGTTTAAGTTTTTTTTCAAAAAACTTAAACCTCGAAATGGTTAATTATTGATAACTGGACACTGATAACTTTCAAGGTTCAAATTTTTCCTCAAAAAACTTGAGCCTCGAACACTGATAATTGATAACATGTCTAAAGAAAAATTTGAACGCAGCAAACCGCATGTCAATGTCGGTACAATAGGTCATGTCGATCACGGTAAGACGACCTTAACAGCCGCTATGACTAAATGTATGGCGGAAAAACACGGTGGCGAATTTAAGGCCTATGACCAAATTGATAACGCCCCTGAAGAAAAAGCGCGTGGTATCACCATTGCAACGGCTCACGTTGAGTATGAATCTGATAATCGTCATTATGCCCATGTTGATTGTCCTGGACATGCTGACTATATTAAAAATATGATTACTGGGGCAGCCCAAATGGACGGCGCGATTTTAGTCGTCTCTGCAGCTGATGGCCCAATGCCCCAAACTCGTGAACATATTTTATTGGCACGTCAGGTGGGAGTGCCTTATATCATCGTGTATATGAATAAAGCCGATCAAGTTGACGATGAAGAGTTGCTCGAACTGGTGGAATTGGAAATCCGTGAATTATTAGATAGCTATGATTTTCCAGGTGATGATACTCCTATTATTGTCGGCTCTGCCCTCAAAGCCCTTGAAGGTGACACAAGTGATATCGGATTGTCCTCTATCTATAAATTGATAGAAGAAATGGATGCCTATATTCCAGAACCGAAGCGCGATATTGATCAACCGTTTTTGATGCCCATTGAAGATGTCTTTTCTATATCGGGACGGGGAACTGTCGTTACAGGTCGTGTTGACCGTGGCATCGTGAAGGTAAGCGAAGAAATCGAAATTGTTGGAATTCGTGACACCTTTAAGACGACATGTACTGGGGTAGAAATGTTCCGTAAATTGCTTGACTCTGGGCAAGCAGGCGATAATATTGGCGTTCTACTACGGGGCGTTAAACGTACCGATGTTGAACGTGGACAAGTCCTTGCGAAACCAGGAACAATTACGCCACATACACATTTTGAATGTGAGGTCTATGTGCTAAGTAAAGATGAGGGCGGACGGCATACCCCATTTTTCAAAGGCTACCGCCCTCAATTCTATTTTCGCACCACAGATGTCACAGGTTCTTGTGAATTACCAGAAGGTGTAGAAATGGTCATGCCTGGGGATAATGTCAAAATGACAGTAGTACTGGGTTCGCCCATTGCGATGGAAGAAGGCTTGCGTTTTGCCATTCGTGAAGGGGGCAGGACTGTAGGTGCCGGTGTCGTTTCAAAGGTCATTGAGTAGTCTTAAAACTCAGTTACTCTCAATGCTTAATATTTGACAATGGGAAAGTTTTACAGTGGCTAATCAAAGAATCCGCATTCGCTTAAAAGCCTTTGACCATAGATTGTTAGATCAATCAGCGCGTGAAATTGTAGAGACGGCAAGACGAACAGGGGCGCATTTACGAGGTCCTATTCCTCTGCCGACTCGAAAAGAAAAGTTTACCGTGTTGATTTCACCGCATGTAAATAAAGATGCGCGAGATCAATATGAGATTCGTACTCATAAACGTTTGTTAGACATTATTGATCCGACAGATAAAACAGTTGATTCATTAATGAAATTGGATTTAGCAGCAGGTGTTGACGTACAAATTAAATTGAACTGAGAGTTAATGGTTAATAGTTAATGGTTAATGATTAATGACGGAAAGAATCAAGCCAAGCGGTGAAATTTTTACCGTATAATCACTTGGGCTGCGAAATTCTGAACAGTAAACTGATGACTGTTAACTCGTTTTGAGGCTGACATATTTTTAACTCGCCTTAAACTGAATAACTGATAAGAAGAAAAAGGAAAAAAAATGGCTGTTGGAATAGTTGGTCAAAAAAGAGGAATGACTCGAATATTCACAGAAAATGGGCAATCTATCCCCGTGAGCGTCATTGAAGCACCTCCCAATCGGGTGACTCAGTTAAAGCAAATAGAAAAAGAGGGATATCGTGCCATTCAAGTAACCTGTGGCAACCGTCGTGCTAATCGTGTTAATAAGCCTGAAAGTGGGCATTTAGCTAAAGCGAGTGTAGAAGCCGGGCGGGGTTTTTGGGAATTTCGTTTAGAAGATGATCAACCTTTTCAAGTTGGCCATGAACTCAAAGTTGATCGATTTAAAGAAGGTCAAAAAGTTGATGTAACAGGCGTGACAAAAGGAAAAGGTTTTACTGGAACAGTCAAGCGTCATCACTTTAAAACACAAGATGCGACTCATGGAAATTCACTGTCACATCGCGCCGCAGGTTCGATAGGTCAAAATCAAACGCCAGGGCGAGTTTTTAAGGGTAAAAAAATGGCCGGACAGAAAGGTCATGTTCGTTGCACGATACAAAATCTTGACGTTATCCGAGTGGATACACAAAAACATTTATTGCTAATCAAAGGTGCCATACCTGGTGCGCCAGGTTGTGATGTGATTGTACAACCTGCAAAAAAGATTAACAACATTCGAGGCTAAAGTTTTTTCTTTAAAAAAACTTTAGCCTCGAAACCATTAAAAATGAGTTATTGCTAAAGATTGAATTAGGATTAAATAATGGAACTAAGCCTACAAACAAAGACCGCCGAATCTGTAGGGGTTATAAGCATATCAGAGAGGGTATTTGCTGCACCTTTTAATGAGTCTTTGATTCATCAGGCGGTTACCGCTTATTTAGCTGGAGGACGGACAGGTACACGAGCGCAAAAAAACCGTGCACAAGTCAAAGGTAGTGGGAGTAAACCTTGGCGGCAAAAAGGTACGGGTCGCGCACGAGCAGGGACAATAAAAAGTCCCTTATGGCGAGGCGGTGGTGTTACTTTTGCGGCCAAGCCATCTGATCATTCGCAAAAAATAAATAAGAAAATGTATCAGACCGCCTTGCGCTCAATATTATCAGAATTAGTAAAGCAAGCGCGTCTTTTAGTCATTGAAGAGTTCACCCTTGAAAATCCAAAAACCCGAGACTTAGTTGCGCAATTAAAGGCATTTCATCTTGATGATGTGCTCATTGTCACGGAAAATAGTGATGACAACTTAAAATTAGCCGCACGTAATCTGCATAAAGTAGAAGTGAAAGAGATAAAAAACCTAAATCCTGTCAGTTTAATTGGCTTTGAAAAAGTCTTGATAACACTCAAGGCCTTTAAGAAGTTAGAGGAGAGTTTGGCATGAAACCAGCCAGTTTAATGCAAGTGTTAGTTGCGCCTCATGTTTCTGAAAAAGCCTTGAGGGTGGCTGATTATCATAGGCAAATTGTATTTGAAGTGCGACCAAAGGCAACAAAGCTCGAAATTAAACAAGCGGTTGAATTTTTATTTAATGTCAAAGTTGAAAAAGTACGGACAACAAACATAAAGGGCAAGCGCAAAAATTTTGGACGTATTCACGGAAAACGAGCCCATTGGAAAAAAGCTTATGTCGGCCTACAACCTGGCTATGATATTAACTTCCGCTCAGATTAAGCCTTTCCAAGATAAAGGATATAAACATGGCACTTATTAAAGCAAAACCAACATCGGCGGGAAGACGCTTTGTGGTAAAAGTGAGTACCTCCCAACTGCATAAAGGTTCCCCTTATAAACCATTATTGGAGAAAAAGACTAAAAAGGGCGGACGTAATAATCGGGGACGAATCACTGTACGTCACCAAGGTGGAGGTCATAAGCAACATTATCGAATGGTTGACTTTAAACGCAAGAAGGATGGAATAACTGCTAAAGTCGAACGCATTGAATATGATCCTAATCGTAGTGCCCAGATTGCTTTAATTTTATATGCTGATGGAGAACGTCGTTATATTCTTATGCCTAAAGGTCTGAAAGTCGGGGACTCTATTATTTCTGGCCTTCATGTCCCTATAAAGCATGGCAACAGTATGCCGTTGCGATATGTCCCGATGGGAAGCCTGGTGCATTGTGTTGAATTAAAACCAGGAAAGGGAGGGCAATTGGCACGGAGCGCAGGGGCATCGGCACAATTAATTGGCCGTGAAGGCTCATACGCGACTTTACGATTACGATCTGGAGAAATCCGGAAAGTATTAACGGAATGTCGTGCGACTCTGGGTGAAGTGGGTAATGTTGAACATAGTATTAGTTCTTTGGGAAAAGCGGGTGCTGCGCGATGGCGTGGACGACGACCCACCGTTCGCGGGGTAGCAATGAATCCAGTCGATCATCCGCATGGTGGTGGTGAAGGACGTAGTTCTGGAGGCAGACATCCCGTAACGCCATGGGGATTTCCGACAAAGGGCGCTAAGACTCGTCATAATAAACGCACAAGCAATATGATTGTACGTCGGCGGCGTTAGCATGATAATATTCGAGTCTCGGCTAAAGTTTTTTTTAAAGAAAAAACTTTAGCCGAGAAAGTTTTTCTTCAAAAAACTTGAACCTCGAATAGATTTTTATAAATGCAAGTTGAGGGTAGCAAAACTTTAATACGAATTAAGATTTTTTTGAAAGTGAAATTTTTTTGAAATCTGAGCACAGAGTTTTGCAAGAGGCTCACGATGCAAAATTTTAACTCTTAATTCGCATCAATAAAATTGCTATTTCTAAGCGATTTGACAATAAAGACAAACGAATTATGCCACGTTCCATTAAAAAAGGGCCTTTTATTGACCTTCATTTATTAAAAAAAGTTGAAAACGCAGTGGCGACCAAAAGCAAACGTCCTATAAAGACATGGTCACGCCGTTCAATGATTATTCCTGAAATGGTAGGGCTAACCATAGCAATTCATAATGGGCGACAATTTATGCCCGTCTTTATGACAGAAAATATGGTTGGACATAAGTTAGGTGAGTTTGCCATAACACGAACTTTCCGAGGCCATCAAACAGGAGGAAAGAAAACAAAATGAAAACTGAAAACTGAAAAATATGGAAGTCTCTAGCACACATAAATATGCGCGTATTTCTCCACAAAAGTGCAGGTTAGTGGCTGATCAGATTCGTGGATTGCCCGTTGAACAGGCACTTAATCTATTGAAATTTAGTAAACAACGTGCCGCCCTTTTTCTTAAAAAGACATTGGATTCTGCTATTGCTAATGCAGAAAATAATGAAGGGGCAGATGTTGACGAGTTGCACGTTTCAGATATCTACGTGAATGAGGGACCAACCCTAAAACGTATGCGTGCCCGCGCAAAAGGTCGGGGTAATCGAATTTTGAAACGCACCAGTCATATTGCTGTGACGGTTTCTGACGCTTAAGGGAAAAGTTATGGGTCAAAAAGTACATCCGACGGGTATTCGCTTAGGTATTATCAAAGATTGGTCATCTAAATGGTATGCCAGTAACAAAGACTATGCAAATTATCTCAACACCGATTTGAAGGTACGAGACTTCATAAAAAAGAAGCTGGCACAAGCCTCTGTTAGCGAAGTGCGTATTGAAAGACCAGCACGCAATGCGCGGATTATTATTCATACCGCTCGTCCTGGTATTGTTATTGGTAAAAAAGGTGAAGATATTGATAAGTTGCGAACTCAAGTTGCTGAAATGATGGGCATTCCTGTACATATCAATGTCGAGGAAATTCGCAAGCCAGAAGTAGATGCCTATTTGGTCGCAGCGAATGTCGCACAGCAATTAGAACGTCGAATAATGTTTAGGCGGGCTATGAAGCGTGCGGTGGCTAATGCGATGCGTTTAGGAGCACAGGGAATTCGTATCAATGTCAGTGGGCGATTAAGCGGTGCAGAGATTGCACGGACGGAATGGTATCGGGAGGGTCGTGTACCCTTACATACTTTACGTGCCGATATTGACTATGGGCTTGCTGAAGCCCACACCACTTATGGGGTGATTGGTGTGAAAGTCTGGATTTTTAAAGGTGAGATTATTGGTAAACAAAATTAATTGTATAATTTTTATTATAGGTGATTAATAAGCTAAGTGATTGATTGATATAATTTTTATATTTAGTACTTTCAAGTACGCTTATTAAGGGACAAGTCTATTAATTTTGATGCCGTTTTTTAAGGACAGTAAGTGATGTTACAACCTAAACGTACCAAATTCAGGAAGCAACAGAAAGGCCGTAACCGAGGTTCGGCCATGCGCGGAAATAAGGTCAGTTTTGGTGAGTTTGGTTTAAAAGCGACTGGACATGGGCGTATTACTGCGCGTCAAATTGAGGCAGCACGACGTACCATTTCTCGTCACGTTAAACGAGGGGGGAAATTGTGGATTCGGATATTCCCCGACAAACCAATTAGTAAAAAACCGCTGGAAGTCCGTATGGGAAAAGGTAAAGGAAACGTTGAGTATTGGGTGGCTTTAATTCAACCGGGTCGGATGCTTTATGAGATTGAAGGCGTTTCTGAGGAAATTGCTCGTGACGCTTTTCGTTTGGCTTCAGCAAAGTTATCTGTCCCCACGACTTTTGTCAATCGGACGGTCATATGATGAAAGCAAGTGAACTTCGAGTGAAAAGCACTGAAGAATTATATAAAGAGCTACTTGATTTATTACGTGAGCATTTTAATTTGCGTATGCAAAAGGTGAATGAGCAATTAAGTAGGCATACCCAATTGAAAAGTGTTCGACGTGATATTGCACGAATTAAAACAATTCTTAAAGAGAAAAAGGTAGCATTGCATGGTTGAGGAGCAGTCTTTAGGCCAAGGGAGTAAAACACGAACCCTGACAGGACGTGTGGTCAGCGATAAGATGCACAAAACAATGACTGTATTAATTGAACGCAAGGTTAAACATCCTAAATATGGAAAATATATCAGGCGTTCAACAAAGCTGCATGTTCATGATGAAGATAATCTTTGTCGGATAGGTGATATTGTAGAGATTTCACAGTGTCGCCCTTTGTCTAAAACGAAATCTTGGCGTTTACAGAGTGTGGTGACACGAACAGTCACTTAGTACAGGGAGTAAATTAGATGATTCAAATGCAGTCAAGGTTAGTCGCGGCTGATAATAGTGGCGCTAAACAGTTGAAATGTATCAAGGTGTTGGGAGGATCGCATCGCCGCTATGCGGGTATTGGTGACATTATCAAAGTGAGCATTAAGGAAGCGATTCCACATAGTAAGGTAAAGAAGGGTGAAGTTTATCAAGCTGTGGTAGTGAGAACACGTAAGGGTGTTAGGCGTGCTGATGGTTCTGTGATTCGCTTTGATGGAAATGCTGTTGTATTGCTGAACAATCAATTTCAACCTATTGGTACTCGTATTTTTGGGCCAGTCACCCGTGAGTTAAGAACAGAACGTTTTATGAGAATAATATCATTGGCACCTGAAGTTATTTAAAGATTAAAAGTAATTTAGAAAACATTTCATATTCGAGGTTGACGTTTTTTGAAGCGGAAAGCTCGAATTGATTATAGTTTATAGTTAAGTTATGCGTAGAATTAAAATAGGCGATGAGATCGTCGTGATAGCCGGAAAGGATAAAGCAGCGCGTGGTCGTGTCATTCGCTATCGTGGAAAGGATCGCGTTGTCGTAGAAAATGTCAATTTGGTAAAGCGTCATACGCGAGGCAATCCTGTCCAAAATACACCCGGCGGTATTGTTGATAAGGAAATGCCGATTTCTATATCTAATATAGCACTTTTAAATCCAAGCACAGCAGCGCCTGATAGGGTAGGTTTTAAGTTTTTAGAGGATGGAACAAAGGTGCGCTATTTTAAATCGAATGGCGAAGTTATTACGGATTATTAGTTATAATGGCGAGATTACAAGCATTTTATCAGGAGAAAGTGGTACCAGAGTTGAGGCAGCAATTTGGCTATAAAAGCATTATGCAAGTGCCTAAAGTGACGCAAATCACATTGAATATGGGATTAGGTGAAGCAGTTGGCGATAAGAAGGTGATAGAACGTGCTGTGGCAGATATGACGGCAATTGCGGGTCAAAAACCTGTGGTGACTAAGGCGCGTAAGTCGATTTCTAATTTTAAGATTCGTGAAGGCTGGCCTATTGGTTGTAAAGTGAATTTGCGGCGAGAGCGTATGTATGAGTTTCTTGATCGTTTAATCAATATTGCGATACCACGCATTCGAGATTTTCGTGGTTTTAGTGTGAAGGCTTTCGATGGGCGAGGTAATTATAGTTTAGGTATCCGCGAACAGATTATTTTCCCTGAGATTGATTATGATAAGATTGATGCGTTGCGTGGGATGGATATAACGATTAGTACCACAGCACGGTCTGATGAGGAAGGTGGTGCGTTGTTGTCTGCATTTAATTTTCCTTTAAGGAGGAAAGATGGCTAAATTGTCGGTCATTAATCGGGAAGCTAAGCGTTTACGGATGGTTAAAAAGTATGCCGCTAAAAGGGCAGCTTTGAAGCAGATTTTGTGTGATGTGAGTACGAGTGAGGGGGAACGCGATACTGCGAGACATCAGTTGCAGTCTTTGCCCCGTAATGCGAGTCCATGTCGATTGCGTAATCGTTGTCAGTTGACAGGTCGTCCTCATGGGTATTATAGGCGGTTTGGTTTAGGCCGTAATAAATTGCGTGAGGCGGCGATGCAGGGTTTTATTCCTGGTTTAGTTAAGTCGAGTTGGTAGTGTTGAGGTTTTGCTTATGAGTATGTCTGATCCAATTGCTGATCTGTTAACACGCATTCGTAATGGTCAAGCTGTTCGCAAGCAACAGGTGTCTATGCCTGTTTCTAAGTTGAAAACAGCTGTTGTCAAGGTTTTAAAGGATGAGGGTTATATTGCGGATTATAGCATAGATGGAGATGTTAAGGCTTTGCTGACGATCACTTTGAAATATTATCAGGATAAGCCTGTTATTTCAAAATTGGAACGGGTTAGTCGGCCTGGTTTGCGAGTTTATAAGGCTAAGGATGAGTTGCCTCGTGTGCTAGGTGGTTTGGGTGTGGCTATTGTTTCCACTTCTAGGGGATTGATGAGTGATCGGATGGCTCGTATTGAGGGTCATGGTGGCGAGGTATTGTGTTTTGTTTCATAGAATTGACGTTGATGGCCAGATTTATGGTTGTGCGTGGGTGTAGATATGTCAAGAATTGCTAAAAGTCCAGTTTTGATTCCTAAAGGACTTGATGTTGAAGTGGGCGGTCAAACGATTAAAGTTAAGGGCAGTCAGGGAGTAGCGACTTGTCCTTTTCCTGAATTGGTTGATGTTAAGTTGATGGATAATGTGTTGAGCTTTGCACCGCGTATTCCTTCTAAGAAGGCTTCTGCTTTGGCAGGTACGATACGCGCTTTGGTAAGTAATATGGTGCAAGGCGTTATGCAGAGATTTGAAAAGAAGTTGAGTTTGGTGGGGGTTGGATATCGTGTCCAGATGGAGGATAAGTGGCTTATTCTTACTTTGGGTTATTCTCATCCTGTGCGTTTTAAGATTCCCGATGATATTACGATTGAGATACCGAGTCAGACGAGTATTGTTATTAAGGGTATAGATAAACAGCGAGTGGGACAAGTTGCTGCTGATATTCGTGCGTATCGGAAACCGGAACCTTATAAGGGAAAGGGAGTGAGGTATGCAGACGAGGTGGTTGTTATAAAAGAAGCTAAGAAGAAGTGAACATTATTAACTGTTTTTTTCAAAGAACACCATTCACAATTTAAATGGATAAAAAATCGGCTCGTTTGCGCCGGGCTAGTCGCGCTCGCGCAATTATTAAGAGATTAGGTGTGTATCGGTTATGTGTGCATAAAACGCCTCGGCATATTTATGCACAGCTTATTGCGCCAAGTGGTTCAGGTGTGCTTGCTAGTGCGTCCAGTTTGGACAAGGCGTTAAAGCCCGACTTAGGCGGTTCTGGTGGTAATAAGAGTGCCGCAACCGATGTGGGTAAGGCGATTGCAGAGCGTGCTAAGTCAGTTGGTGTGACAAAGGTGGCCTTTGATCGTTCTGGTTTTAAGTTTCATGGGCGTGTTAAGGCTCTGGCTGAGGCCGCCCGCGAAAATGGATTACAGTTTTGAATCAATTATTTTATGGCAAATCACGATAACCAACGTTCTAAAAGTAGTGATGATTTAATAGAGAAGCTAGTGACTGTTAACCGGGTAGCTAAGGTGGTAAAGGGAGGGCGTATTTTTAGTTTTACGGCCTTAACAGTGGTTGGCGATGGAAAGGGCCGTGCTGGCTTTGGTTATGGAAAGGCCCGGGAAGTGCCTTTGGCCATTCAAAAAGGTATGGAAGCGGCCCGTAAAAGTTTGCAGCACTTTCCGCTGAAGGGAGCGACTTTGCAATATTCTATTGTAGCAGAACATGGTGCTGCTAAAGTTTATATGCAGCCCGCTTCTGAGGGAACGGGCATTATTGCAGGCGGAGCCATGCGTGCCGTTTTTGAGGTTTTAGGTGTACATGATGTGCTGGCCAAAACGATTGGGAGTAGTAATCGTAAAAATGTTGTGCATGCTATGTTTAAAGGATTAAGCTTGATGGCTGATCCTGCTATGATAGCGGCTAAACGTGGCAAGTCTGTGGAAGAAATTTTGTAGTCTTTTTAGGTTAATTTATCGTGAAAAAGAGGCTTAAGGTGACACAGATAGGTAGCCGTTTTGGTCGTCAGCCGGGACATAAGGCTTGTCTGACTGGATTGGGTTTACGGCGGCGACATCATTCCGTTGAGCTTGAGGATACGCCAGCGATTCGTGGAATGATTAGGAAGGTGACCTATCTTTTAAAAGTGGAAGAAGTTTAGCATGTATTTAAATACTTTAAAACCTGCTAAAGGTGCAAAGAAGTCTTTGAAACGTGTAGGACGTGGCATTGGCTCTGGTTCTGGAAAAACCTGTGGGCGAGGACATAAGGGTCAACGTTCTCGTTCTGGTGGTTTTCATAAGGTCGGTTTTGAAGGCGGACAGATGCCTTTGCAAAGACGTTTGCCTAAAGTGGGCTTTGCTTCACGCAAGGCTAAGTTGACGGCGCAAATCTGTCTTCATGAACTGGCACTCGTGGGACAAGAGACAGTCGATTTAGTTGCCTTAAAGGCGGCCAATATTGTGTCGCAACAAGTCAAGCGTGCTAAAGTCATTGCTTCGGGTAAATTGACGAAGCCCATTAAAGTTGAAGGTTTAGTCGTGACAAAGGGCGCACGTTTAGCGATAGAGGCTGTCGGTGGTACTGTTTTAGAGGCTAAAATTTTTTGAAGAAAAACATTCGAGGTTTGAGTTTTTTCGATAACTCAAACCTCGAATAGCCTCTAATTGATAACTGAATTTGAGGCGAAAGCCTTAAATTGATAACTGGTAACTGAAAGTGGCGATTAATACAGCAGCGGGTATAGGACAACTTGGAAAATTAGGACGTTTGACAGAATTAAAGCAACGGTTGTTGTTTGTGCTGGGAGCGATTATTGTTTTTCGCATTGGTACTTTTATTCCTGTACCTGGAATTGATCCGGTCCAATTGGCGGCTTTGTTTGAACAGCAGCGTGGTACTATCTTGGATATGTTTAATATGTTTTCAGGTGGTGCATTGGAACGCTTTTCTGTGTTTGCTATAGGAATTATGCCTTATATTTCCGCCGCGATTATTATGCAGTTGATGACGGCTGTTTCTCCAACGCTTGAACAGTTGAAAAAGGAAGGGGAGACAGGGCGACGAAAAATTACGCAATATACTCGTTATGGTACTTTAGGTTTGGCGACCTTCCAGGCGACAGGGGTGGCAATTGCTTTAGAAAGTCAACAAGTGGTCATTGAACCAGGCATTGCTTTTCGTGTGACTGCTATTTTGACTCTGGTTACAGGGGCTATGTTTCTAATGTGGTTAGGTGAGCAGGTGACTGAGCGTGGGATTGGTAATGGTATTTCGATTATCATCTTTGCAGGTATTGTTGCTGGTTTGCCTTCTGCAATGGGCGGTACTTTGGAGTTGGCGCGTACTGGTCAGTTACATGTGTTGACGGTTTTGTTATTGTTTTCTGTTGTGTTGTTGGTGACGGCTTTTGTGGTATTTGTTGAGCGTGGTCAGCGGCGATTGACAGTTAATTATGCGAAACGTCAGGTTGGAAATAAGTTATACGCTGGTCAAACGAGTCATTTGCCGCTCAAGTTAAATATGGCAGGTGTGATTCCGCCTATTTTTGCTTCGAGTATTATTTTATTTCCAGCGACGTTGGGTGGCTGGTTTGGTAGTGCTGAGGGGATGACATGGTTAAAGGATTTGTCCCAGACATTGTCGCCTGGACAGCCTTTATATGTTATGTTCTATGCGGTGGCTATTATTTTCTTCTGTTTTTTCTATACCGCTTTAATTTTTAATCCCAGGGAAATTGCAGATAATTTGAAGAAGTCGGGGGCTTTCATTCCTGGTGTCAGGCCCGGAAGACAGACAGCGGAGTATATTGATACGGTGATGTCGCGTTTAACTTTAGCTAGTGCGATTTATATGACAGCTGTTTGTTTATTGCCCGAATTTTTAATTCTCAAGTGGAATGTCCCTTTTTATTTTGGGGGAACTTCTTTGTTAATTATTGTGGTTGTGACGATGGATTTTATGTCCCAAGTGCAGGCGCATTTGATGTCACATCAGTATGAAGGGCTTATGAAGAAGGCTAATTTAAGAGCGCAACGAGGTACTTTATTGCATTAAGGAACGTGCATGTAATAAAATCGACCCCTTTTGAGGCGAAAGTTTTTTTCAAAAAACTTTCGCCTCAAATTCAATATTTTGGACTCGAATGCCAGTTTTCGGATTTTTTCAAATGAGTTTAGTATAGAAATCCGATTTTATTCAAAAATAAATCGCTTTGAGGCTAAAGTTTAAAAAAAAACGGGTGCCTCGAATTCTTTATTCGCCATAGATTTAATCCGATAACTTGAACGTTTGGTTCTCCCTTCTTTCTTCAAAAAACGAATACGAAAATGTCGATTTGTGAACAATGAAAGTAAGAGCATCTGTTAAAAAAATTTGTCGGAATTGTAAAATTATTCGCCGTAATAGGCAAGTTCGAGTGATATGTAGCGATAAACGACATAAACAACGACAAGGATAATTGATAATTGATCGATAACTCAAGAAGAAGGTATAGTTATGGCCCGTATTGCTGGCATTAACATTCCCCCTCAAAAACACATCGTCATTGCATTGACGGCGATTGAAGGGATTGGTGTCACTTCGGCGCGACGTATTTGTGAGGCAACGGGTATTGCTCCACATATTAAAGTTAGGAATTTGAAGGAAAAGGATTTAGAAGTTTTACGTGCTGAGGTTGCTAAGTACAATATTGAAGGTGATTTGCGTCGTGAAGTGGCTATGAATATCAAACGCCTGAGAGATTTAGGGTGTTATCGTGGTATACGACATCGGCGTGGGTTGCCCATACATGGTCAACGCACTCGCACAAATGCTCGTACTCGAAAGGGCCCAAGGCGACCCATCAAGAGGAAATAATCTTCAAGGCTAAAGTTTTTCTTCAAAAAACTTTAGCCTCAATTGTTTTCGAGTCGAGGCTAACGTTTTTTCTTTAAAAAAACTTGAACCTCGAATCGAAACCTAAGCTGAAGGGATAATGGGTTGATCGCTCCCGTGTTCGGATTTATTAATTTATATATACATTGTTGATACTTAATAACAGAATTGTGATCTGAAAAACTTCTAATTGATAACATGGCAAAAACAGCAAAAACAGCAAAAACAGCTTCTCGTACACGTAAAAAGGTTAAAAAGAATGTTACGGATGGCATTGCCCATGTACATGCTTCTTTTAATAACACGATAATTACGATTACTGACCGTCAAGGCAATGTTTTAGCTTGGGCAACGGCTGGGGGTAGTGGTTTTCGTGGTTCACGTAAAAGCACCCCTTTTGCGGCTCAAATAGCGGCTGAAAAGGTGGGTAACTTGGTCAAGGAATTTGGTGTTAAAAATCTGGACGTGCGAGTTAAAGGTCCAGGGCCTGGACGAGAATCAGCAGTGCGCTCTCTGAATGCGAGGGGGTTCAAAATTACATCTATTACAGATGTGACACCAATTCCGCATAATGGTTGTCGTCCACCTAAGAGACGCAGAGTCTAATTGAGGCTCAATTTCTGATAACTTGATAATTGATAATTGATAATTGACAATGGCGAGATATCTTGGCCCTAAATGTAAGTTGAGCCGTCGTGAAGGGATCGACCTTTTTTTAAAGAGTCGTACACGGGGGCTTGAATCAAAATGTAATTTAGAAAAAAAGCCAGGGCAACATGGCGATAAGCGTCAACGTCTTTCTGACTATGCCCTGCAATTGCGTGAAAAACAAAAATTACGCCGATTTTATGGTGTTTTGGAAAAACAATTTCGTGGCTATTACCTAAAAGGCAGTCGTCAATCCGGTTCTACAGGTGAAAATTTGCTGAAATTGCTTGAATGTCGCCTGGATAATGTGGTTTATCGCATGGGATTTGGAGTCACACGCGCTGAAGCGAGACAATTGGTAAGCCATAAAACGATTTTACTCAATGATAAGGTTGTTAATATCTCTTCGATTCAAGTTAAAGCGAATGATGTGATTAGTATCCGTGAGAAAAGCCGTAATCAATTGCGTATTAAAATGGCATTAGATACAGCAACTGAATATGGTTTTCCATCATGGGTTGATGTGGATGTGAATAAAATGCAGGGCATTTTTAAAATGGTTCCTGATCGTCAAGATTTGCCGAGTGATATTAATGAACAACTGGTTGTTGAGTTGTATTCCAAGTAATTCAGAACTTGCAATTCAAGCTTCTAACTTAAAAATTCTCAAGTATGGAATTATTAAAGCCGCGTATAGTTGATATTAAACATATCAATGGAACAACCGCTCAAATCACATTAGAGCCATTAGATCGTGGTTTTGGCTATACCTTGGGTAATGCGCTGAGACGTATCTTGTTGTCTTCTCTTTTGGGAACAGCAGTGGTTGAAGTCATGATTGAAGGCGTGTTACATGAGTATTCCGCTATTGAAGGTGTGCAGGAAGATGTCATTGACATTTTACTGAATTTAAAAGGTTTAGCTATTCGTATGAGCGGGCGCACGGAAGCGAGTTTGCAATTGACTAAAAAAGGTCCAGGTCCCGTCTGTGCAAGGGACATCGCTTTGGATCACAATATTGAAATTGTGAATCCAGATCATGTTATTGCACATTTAAACAAGGCGCGTGAACTGAACATGACCTTAAAAGTGATGAAGGGACGGGGTTATCAACCTGTCAATCAACGTATTCAAGATGAAGATAACAATTCTATTGGTGTATTAAAATTAGATGCTTCCTTCAGTCCCGTTTCTCGGATCGCTTATCATGTTGAAAGAGCGCGTGTTGAGCAACGTACCGATTTGGATAAACTTATTATTGAATTGGAAACAAATGGTACAGTTGAACCAAAGGCAGCCGTTAAAATGGCTGCGTCTATATTGATCAATCAACTTTCCGTCATTGTGGATTTGGAAAGTTCTGTCGAAATTGAAACTCAAATAGAAAAACGTGGGATTGATCCCATTTTATTGCAATCTGTTGATGAACTGGAATTAACAGTGCGTTCAGCTAACTGTTTGAAAACGGAGAATATTCTTTATATTGGCGATTTGATTCAAAAAACGGAAAATGAATTATTAAAAACGCCTAATTTGGGTAAGAAGTCTCTGACAGAAATTAAGGAAATGTTAGCACTGCGGGGACTGTCTTTAGGAATACGTTTGGAAGATTGGCCTCCCCCTAAACTTCATCAGGCACCGAAAAGTGCTTGTTAGCAGTCGGAAAATACCGCTTAAGTCAAGATTTTGTAAAATATTGAGGTTTTTTTGTCAAAAAAGCGATAAGAATCAATGAATTAGTTGGTTAATCCGACAGGCGGCTTAGGTTAAAGTTTTTCTTCAAAAAACTTTAGCCTAAGAATGATTTTTAGTGTTTGCGATCAGATCGACATTTAGCGTAGGCATTGTTGATTTCATCAAGACGAGCAATCAAAAAAAAGGATAATTTATTATGCGTCATAGGAATAAAGGTAGGCAGCTTAATCGTACATCAAGTCATAGAAAAGCAATGTTCAAGAATTTGGCTGTATCGATCATACGCCATGAACTTATTAAAACAACTTTACCTAAAGCAAAAGAAGTGCGGGGTAAACTTGAACCTTTGATTACTTTAGCTAAAAAAGATAGTGTTGCAAACCGCCGCCTAGCATACGCTCGGTTACGTGATCGGGAAATGGTAACAAAATTGTTTAATGAATTAGGCCCTCGTTATAAGGAACGTCCAGGTGGTTACTTGCGTGTTCTTAAATGTGGCTTTAAAACGGGAGATAAAGCACCAATGGCGATTGTGGAATTAGTCGATAGACCAGAAGAAGAAATGGCTGACGATTAAAATTTAAACGGTGACGGTTGCACTTAAAAATTATATTGTAAATCAATTAGTTACGTTTTAAAAAACGAGTAAAATTTAAAAATCATAAAAATTTTTTGGATGCGGATTAGCGGTACTTATATTTTTTTTGCAGGGGAATCCTTTTGGTAATTGGAATTGAGATAATTCTTATGTAACCATATCAGGATTCCCTTTTTTTTTCAGCGATTTATGAACCTATTCAGATATATTCGTTAGGGTTAAGTATAATTAGACCTCTTTCCTAAATAACTTTTTCTCTTTAATTTCAGTCTATTACAAAATGTCATTTAATTATAACCTATTGATATATGAACCTATCCCACTATTCAAAAATGCAGAACCATGAATAAAAATCGTTTGGTTTTTAACCAAAAAACGAGGGTTAAGAAATCCGATTTTTTCAAAAAATCGGATTTCTAAGCTCAAAAATGAATAGTGGGATAGGTTCATAGATGTCCAGATAAGTTCCAACCGAGACCTGACAGGTTTCCAAAACCTGTCCCGACTAATAGTCGTGGACAAAACTTTTCTGGATAACTATACGATAATTACAGAAACGCCAACTTTTTAAGTGACTGAATTGATTATATATTTATATAACATGTTGAATTGAAATGTAAAAAATATAACTGATTGAATTTTATACCATTTAATTCACGAGGCACTAAAAAATAAGCGAAAGGACAGTAATTAAACTAATGCATAAATATTGCTTGAATAAAGAAACAATATGACTATTTATCTGGACAGTAGCGCTTTGAACAGGATTTTTGATGATCAAACGCAAGCGAGAATCTATCTTGAATCATCATCAATGTTGCTCCTCTTCATGTTGATAGAAAATCGTTTCATAGAGATAGCCTCTTCCGATGTTTTGATTTTTGAAAAATCTCAAAATCCGCATGATGACAGAAGAATGTTTGTTTCTTTGGTTCTCCAAAAAGCCACCACATTCAAATCAAGTGACGAAAATACCTTGAAACGAGCCGAATAAATAGAACAAGAATATGGCATAAAAGGCATGGATGCCTTACATTTAGCGTGTGCAGAACAATTAGAAGTGGATGCTCTTATTACTTGTGATGATCGGATGACTAAAAGATATAAGGGAAATCTCACTGTCATAAATCCAGTTACTTTTACGATGGAATTTTTACAGGCGCAGAAAAATGATCCCAGTTAAACAATTAAAATTAGTTATTCCCTGTAGTGAGTCTGTGAAATACGAGGCGGTACAAATACTTATAAATGATTTGGGTTTGACTAAAACGGCATTCTTTATCAGAGAAAATCTGTCTCATCAAGACGATTATTTAGAAATGAAAGAAAAACGGTTTGGAGAACAAACCGCTGCTAACATATACAATGAGATGAAAAATCTTGCCAAGGATTGACAGTGGAATAACTTAAACCAACTCGTTTTACGAAATTTGATGAATATAGCTATGTTAAAACAACTTGGGTTCATCTTGATAACCTTTAAAACTCAATTAGCTTAGCGAGCATAGGTGGGTAGAAAACCCACCTAATCTCAATGTTAATGAGAATCATTTTTGATTGAATGGTTGCGGTGGGTTTAGCTTTCGAGGTTTTAGTTTTTCTTCAAAAAACTAAAACCTCGAAACCACCCGACGCTCCAATGCCATTAAGTTAAGGGCAACCATAAAGGATTGCCCCTACCTGAACCGTGATTTTTTGTAGGGGCAATCCCTTGTGGTTGCCCTTAACTTAATGGCATTGACCCGACGCTCGCTAAATTTGTGCAATCCAAATTATTTTCAAAATTTAACCGTGCAGAGTATAACTTGACCAATTTGGATTCAACAATGGCTTATAGTGATTTTAAAACTTTAGATCAAATAAATGAAAAATTAGGGATAGTAATAAATGAAGCTAATAAAATATATAGCAATATTGAACCTGTTGAAGTATCTCAATGGTTTATAGAAACCATGAAAAGAGCCTATACCAAAGCGGTTACCATAGGTACGGAAGTGGCCAGGCAAGCATTAATCGTGGATCAGGTATTAATTGAGTTAGAAGGGCATGTACCTATAAGCTTTTTCTTAGGAACTACTTTTAACGTAGATAGCAGTAAAGGGTTAACAGGTGCACTAGATGGTTTAATAACTAAAAGTAACAACCAATTATATATAATTTCCCCTGTTATTGTATTAGTAGAAGCTAAGAAAGGTGATTTAGGAGAAGCGTTACCTCAATGTATAGCAGAAATGGAGGCCGCTAGGATATTTAATGATCGTAAAAACAATAGTATTCCTACTATATATGGCGTAGTGACTAATGGGGAATTATGGCAATTTATCAGTTTAATGGATAACACAGCGACTATAGATGTTTGTTCCTATACTTTTGGCGATGGTGGAAAAATAATAGGTATATTGAAATCGTTTATTTGATTGATGGTTAAAGAGACGATGCCTGCTACATTGCCTAAAACCACTTTCCCTGAACCTATCCCACTATTCAATCAATGGTAAAAAATGAATAAAAATCTCCTGATTTTTCAAAAAATCGGATTTCTCAATGCTCTGAAGATTTTCGCCCTCCAGCACTAGTTTATCGAAATTTTCCAATTTGATATGACGACGATACAAGGCAATGCTGTTAATAAACTGATTCCAAATGCCAATATTATCTGGATGACGCATATTCTCGGTTTCCAATTCTTGCCAATTCACCCAGAGATGATGTCCCTTGACACGATTGACTTTATGCTTAATGGCAAATTCAATAACTTCACGGATTCCCTCCAAATTATTTTTCATGAAAGTCACTTATTGCCCACTTCAAACAGATATTATTATTTTCTTAATAATCAATGAATTGCATATGTTAACACTCAAAAATTGATTGCAGCCAAATAACATCAAAAACTTGATCATCAAGTATTAACTTGCAGACTGAAAATTATTCTATACTTTTACGATAAAGTTTTGCAAACAAGCGACACAAAAAACCTAATCGGCGTGGTATAACCCACCAAAATAACCAAACGATCAACAGCAAAAAAGCCAAGTTAATACCAATAATTTGTTCCAAATGACCATTTTCGACAATACTGTGGAATACCTTGCCAATGCCGAAATACTGAAATGGGTAAAAAGCCAAAATCAAAAACGCGATTAGGACTTGTCTACCCGCTTGCATTTTACGATCTATAAAGTCGCTGATGTCTTTAATTTCTTTATCAATGACTTGGTATTTTGTGTCAACTTCCAATCCTGTTTCATTTTCGGTGACTATTTTGATGCCTTGAAAATCCACAGTGACTTCATTAAACCAATATTGATTGTGGAAAGTGTGGAAATTTTCCAACATTTTACGGGCTTTGACACAATCACCCAACTCGTAGTCAATCACTTGTTGAGAAAAACAATCTAAACGGAAACGTTGATGGTAGATAGACACATAAAGCGGATAATAAAAGCTTTCCACTTGTTTTTTACCCAATAACGGCATACTGTTTAACAGCACAGATCGATATTTTTTCCTATTAAACTACAAGGATTTGATATAAGCAAGGGAAAACCTCTTAGGATTTAGGGTAGTAACTTTGTTAATTCTTGGTAATTTAAAGATATCTGCTCTTGTTCATACCAATTTTCCACATTCTCTTTAATTTTTTTCTCTATGGATAGGGTAATTTGAAATGGGCGATTATATCGTGCTTGCCTAAAAGAAAAAAACCAATATATGTCGTCTTTGTAAATGATGCGATCAAAAGTATAAAAATCCGCATAAGAACCATTTGAATTCATGCAGAGAACAGAATCACCTTCATTAAAAGGGGAATTGCCATCAGTGAAAAAATCACGCAAATTGGGAGTGTTATCGTTTGCTTCTTCTTCCATCAAATCTTGAAATATATGCCTTCCCTGTTTTCTCTCAATTTCGGTGTGATCACTATCCCATATAAACAATAAAATTTGGTGATTCAGTTCACTACCCAACCATTCCTCCAAGGTATTTCGTACCGTTATGTTGGAAGACAAATAAGCTTGAAATCGCCTATGTTGAGACTTATATGTCTCTAATTCATTTTCAAACGCTTGGTTATCAACAGATATTACTTTAGACAACTGAGTTAATTCTTTAATTTTATTTTCATATTCTGAAAATAGTTCACGATTTCTTATTGATACACAAGTATCTCGTTTTAAATTAACACCTATATTGGTTAAATTTGCACTACCAATAATGACTTTATTTGGAGTTATCAAATAAAGTTTCCAGTGAATGCTCTGGGCAATGCGGAAGTCTACATGGAATTTCAAATTTTTATTTTTCTTAGCCAAATGAACACAATGTTCAATAAATGCCGGATCAGAAAAATTGTTGATAGTCCCAATAACCAGATGAACTTTATTACCGTTATCCAACAACGTATTAATAATCCACTCGGTTTTGCTTGCGAAGGCGGAAACTATAGTAACTTCTTTATTCTTTACCTCAGTTAATACGTTACCCAGATTGTTTGTTTGATCTAGTATTTTCATTTCATGTCAACTCAATGGTATTTTCAAAAATAGCACTAAAAATGGCAACGGCGTATGTATCAATGAAAACACAGTTCATTTACCAAACAATAGATTCCCAATCATCTATTTTTAACGCCTCGAAAGAATCATTAGCTACTTCTGCTATTTGTTCACGTTGTTGACGTGAAATTTTGATAGGGTTATTGGAATTGGCAGGATCGAACAAGCTAAGCCCATTAAGAATAGCACTTTTGATATACAATAGTACAATTTCTATATCTTCTCCTAGATCACCAGTACTCTCACCTTCCAAAGCACGTACTATCGTCTGTTCCATAGCAAATGTTTTCCATTGCAATGAATGCCTTATTTTCCAGAGTTTCATCAACTTAATAATGTCTCTAACATCACGGACATTATCAATGTGCATTTTAAGATTGGTTCGTCTACGGATGTTATACTCTCGTTCCCAAACTCTGTTTGGGAACGCCTTCCTCGACGCTCTGCGTCGAGTGCCGGGACGCAGAGCGTCCATGAATGGGTTCCCAAACAAAGTTGGTGAACCAGAAAAATAAGAAGAGACACATATCAGCAATGCGAATTAAGAGTTAAAATAGGAGTTCGAGGTTTAAGTTTTTTGAAGAAAAACTTAAACCTCGAAAACGCTTCAGCTTTGTGCGTCTTGGAGTCCAAACCTTCAGATTTGGACGTTTTTTGGACTGACAAAGCTAAAGCGTTGGACTCCATTTTTAACTCTTAATTCGCATTTGAGGTTAAAAAATATTATTATACCTGACAGGTTTCAAAAACCTGTCAGGTATAGGAACAAATAAGTTGGAGTTCAGGACGAACTCCAACCAACGCGCTAAAAAGGTTCTGGCGTGAGAATCTCTGATTGAGATAACGTCATACAAAATATCTTCGGTTTTGCTTCCCCTCCGACTGAACTGATTAACGGAGAAAATTGAGTCAAAGTAGAAGGTTCAGTACCGAAATAGACGGTCTCATTATTCCTGCCTATAGCTAATGGATAATCACGGCATCCCACCATCAACCACTTCCCATCCCCAATCAATGCCATGATGGCAAAACGCCCCTTCAATTTTTTCATCATCACCTGCATCGCTTTAACAGGTGACAGATGAGAGATTTCCAAATAATTGTAAAGCAAATAAGAGAGCGTTTCCGTTCGAGGTTTAAGTTTTTCTTCAAAAAACTTAAACCTCGAACACATTGCTTTCGGAATTAAACTGATATCCATAAGATATTAAGTTCTCCTGTATTTCAAAGAAGTTGTCGATCACGCCGAGGCACGTCACTGCGATGTCTCCGAATGAATATATCGGTCTCGTACCGTTTAGGAGAGAATCAATTGGGGTTGTGCGAAAAAAAGCGATACCCAAACCGCCGATGGACTGCCAGTTATTTAATAACTCCGATCGAGGCTAAAGTTTTTTGAAGAAAAACTTTAGCCTCGATCACATCCAATGAGCGGTGATATTCAATAGGCTCGTTCTGGAGTGTACATATTTCTAGTTCGAGTCGAACATTCTCTTTTGCTAATGTATCATGTAGCACTTGAAAACGTTTCAAAGTGTTTTCTGTTGGGTTCCGAAAGCCAAAAAGACTCTCATTCATATTCATATTCGTTACCTCGTTTTCAATGAATTAATAAATTCATTCCTAAGTAGTATCCATACGGAAACACTTCCAAAGCTAAAGCATTCGAGGTTTGAGTTTTTTTTCAAAAAACTCAAACCTCGAATGGACTCCAAGCAAGCATTTTTTGGAGTCCAACGCTTCAGCTTTGGGATTTTTAAAGCCGTTTCCAGATGGACACTAAGTATATATATTCATTGGTACGAGGTCAATTATTTAAAACGGCTTTAGCATTTTAACGTTTCAAAACCGATTTTTTTGTTCTTTTAAGACAGGTCAATTCTTTTGAAAATGTGGGGGGTCGGGTGATTTCAGGGGGGGCGATCGATAATTTAGAACTCGCCTGTCGTTGTGCAGTTTGTTATGTACGTCAGCCAGTGTCGCATCAACAAAGCGTTAAAATATCCCTGGAGTCCAACGCTTCAGCTTTGGCTGACTTAATAGCACGGCTCCAAACGCACAAAGTTAATGTTGTACTCCAAACGCACAAAGCTAAAGCGTTGTACTCCAAACGCACAAAGTTAATGACGTGTTTTAAGAAACCAAAAAAACTCTGTTTTAAGACGTTAAAATGCAAATAACCGTTTTTAATTTTTGACCTGGTTCCAATAAAAAGATATACTCATTTCTTTTTCTTATTCTTAGGAAACCGGTTATGAAAAATACAGAAAGCATTTTTGGGTTTTGGAACCCAACAGAGAAAACGGTGAAACGTTTTCATAAGTTTTCGAGGTTTCCGTTTTTTGAAAAAAAAACGGAAACCTCGAAACGATGTCTTGGCAAAAGATCATGCTCGGCTCGAATTAGTGATATGCAGACTCCAGAACGAGTCGATTCAATCTTGGTGCT
>JAOZSV010000495.1 GCA_029939505.1 Thiotrichaceae bacterium
TGAAGTCGTAACAAGGTAGCCGTAGGGGAACCTGCGGCTGGATCACCTCCTTTAAAGAGACGATTTTAATCTGCGACGTTGAGTGTCCACACAAATTACTTGATTAAGTTTACGGGTCTGTAGCTCAGGTGGTTAGAGCGCACCCCTGATAAGGGTGAGGTCGGTGGTTCGAGTCCACCTAGACCCACCAACTGTTTTTTGGGGCTATAGCTCAGATGGGAGAGCGCCTGATTTGCATTCAGGAGGTCAGCGGTTCGATCCCGCTTAGCTCCACAAAACTACAAGTATATACTAAGTTTAAGTAGTATTTAGTGGTAAGCATTGATTATCAGTGTTTACCACTAAATATTAGATTTATTAGTAATGTTTTATTGTTCTTTAAAAATTAGGAAACTGATGTAAAGCATCAAATATTATTTTGTTTTCAATATTTTAGTTTTTCTTTAAAAATTAAAATAACTGAAAGTTAAACGAAATAATCATTTGGGTATATTGCATTCGCAGCATAGAACTTATAATAATAGAACTTATAATACCAGAATTTTTGGGGTTATAGGGTCAAGTAATTAAGCGCACACGGTGGATGCCTTGGCGATAACAGGCGATGAAGGACGTGGTAGCCTGCGATAAGCTTCGGTGAGCCGGCAAACAGGTTATGACCCGAAGATTTCCGAATGGGGAAACCCACCTTTTTAAAAGGTATCTACATCTGAATATATAGGGTGTAGAGGCGAACCTAGGGAACTGAAACATCTAAGTACCTAGAGGAAAAGAAATCAACCGAGATTCCGTTAGTAGCGGCGAGCGAACGCGGAACAGCCCAGTCACATCAAACTTAATACATTTAGCAGAATGATTTGGAAAAGTCAGCGATAGAGGGTGATAGCCCCGTATGCGAAAAGTGTATTAAGTGGGTGACTAAAAAGTAGGGCGGGACACGTGTTATCCTGTCTGAAGAATCTCCTTTGGGAGAGTGGGGGGACCATCCTCCAAGGCTAAATACTCGTTATCGACCGATAGTGAACCAGTA
>JAOZSV010000005.1 GCA_029939505.1 Thiotrichaceae bacterium
TGATTTCATCCATTCCTAACATTAATGACTTATAAAAAATTGTCCTGTACAAAGCTCGATCACAAAAAAGAAACCAAGTTTCTCAGAATTTATTTTTCTGAACTTATATAGAATATACTAATGTTGGTAGGGAAGTGTTGTTGCCCACCTACTTGCTAAGATGGCGTTGCACGAAAAGGACCTTTTCGAGGTTTTAGTTTTTTAAAGAAAAACTAAAACCTCGAAACTACCCTACCAAAAAAATTAACTTCAAATTGAGGTATCACTCATTAAAATTAGGCAATTCCTAAATAATGAAATACCAGTCCTAAAAAGTTCTGTCCCGGATAAAGACCTGTCACTCGACTATCACGTTTTTTATAAGTTATATCTATTATAAATAGATAACTTTTTATCCACTAAAATTAGTTTAAAAATCAATGATTTATATATTTAAGTACTCAAAAAGAGATCGTTGTAAAGCTAAACAACATCAAAAACTTGATAGTCGAGTGTCAGGTATTGGCAGGAACTTATCTGGACATCTATATTCAGTCTGCTTTAGTCTCCTTTAGCTTTCAGCCTTGAAACGCATCGCGAAGCGAGAACAATTGATTTCAAGGCTGAGTAGTTAGGAACGTGCATGAAATCACTTCGACCACTTTTTATCAAGATAGTGATAATAAGGGTACAAGATGAAGATGGCGTACCGAATTTTTCTGCCGAGACGCGTCAGCATGAAGTGACCATAGCGTGGATGCAGCAACGTTTTATAGAACCGTTTAAACTCACTGGGAAGCCACTATTTCGTTATGATTTAGTGAAAATGCTATTTTAGTAAGCTGTATAAGAACTGGCGTGGGGCTTTATGGTTTTCATCTTTGACATTTTGAAAAAGTGCTTGACATTTTTGGAAAAGCCAGCATATAATAATGAACATGTATTTTTTCGGGAACATTTCTTAACTAATTACAGGTACTGAAACTCCTAACAACTATTAATTAAATGGGGGTTGGCAGGTTTCCAAACCACTTGAGCCGATTTTTTGGATGGTGTTTTAGTTGTTCCTATTTTACTAGCGATTAACCAACTGATATTAATGATGAAAAATACCATTCGAGCAACCACATGGGTGGAATTACTTCGCGAGAGAGTACAACATTCCCCAGATAATCTCGCTTATACATTTCTTGTTGATGGTGACATCACAAAGGAAATTAGCTTAACATACCAAGAATTAGAACAAAAAGTCCAAGCTATTGCTGCCAAACTTCAGAGCTTGATCGCCCCTGGTGATAGGGTATTATTACTCTATCCGCAAGGAATAGATTATGTTGCAGGTTTTTTGGGGTGTCTATATGCGGGAGTTATAGCGATTCCGATTTTTCAGCCTCGGGGTAAACATTCTGATATTCGTATTCAAGCGATTGCTGATGATGCACAGGCCAAGGTTGCCTTAACCACAAACAATATCTTATCTAACGTAGCACATCGCCTTGATGATGCATCACCTCTTAAAGAATTGCAGTGGTTGGCTACAGATAATATTTCTATTGATCTGGCAGACACTTGGCAACAGCCTGATATAAATAGTGATACACTGGCTTTTCTTCAATATACTTCCGGTTCAACGGGAATCCCCAAAGGGGTAATGGTAAGCCATGGTAATCTGCTGCACAATTCCGCATACACGGCATCAATTTGGCAGTACAACTCTAAAAGTATTATGGTGACATGGTTGCCTATTTTCCATGATATGGGGCTAATTTTTGGAATACTACAACCCATATATAAAGGTTTCCCTTGTTATCTGATGTCACCAGCTACTTTTGTTCAACGCCCTTTTCGATGGCTTCAAGCAATTTCACATTATAAAGCAACTCATAGCGGTGCTCCAAATTTTGCCTATGATCTGTGTGTGCAAAAAATTTCTGCAGAGCAACGTGCCAGTCTTGATCTAAGCAGTTGGTGTATGAGCTTAAATGCGGCTGAGCCAGTAAGAGCAGAAACTTTTCAACAGTTTATCAAAGTGTTCAAGCCGTGTGGCCTTCAGCCAACCACGATTTGTCATGGTTATGGCCTGGCCGAAGCAACGCTTATTGTAGCTGGTGCTTGGAAACAAGATATGCCGGTTTACTATAAAATTCAAAGTGATGCTCTTGAACAACATAAAGTGGTAGCAGCGGGTGATTCTGTTCTGGAAGTACAAACGCTTGTTGGTTCTGGCTATCCGGCGGTAGATGCCCAAATTGTGATTGCCAATCCAGCCACTTTATCGCAATGTTCAGCGGGTGAAGTGGGTGAAATTTGGGTTTCAAGTCCCAGTGTTGCTCATGGTTATTGGCAAAGACCGCTTGAAACCGCAGAAACTTTTCAAGCCTATTTGCGTGATACTGGTGCTGGCCCATTTTTACGCACAGGTGATTTAGGATTTTTACGAGATGGGGAACTTTTTGTCACAGGTCGCATCAAAGATGTGATTATCATCCGTGGTAACAACTATTATCCTCAAGATATTGAATTTACGGTAGAAAAAAGTCATCCGATGCTACGGCAGGTTGGATATGGAGCTGCATTTGCGGTAGAAGTGGTAGGCCAAGAACAATTGGTTGTAACCCAAGAAGTAGAACGTTCTGCATTGAAAAAGTTGAATGGTGATGAAGTAGCCAGTGCTATCCGTCAAGCAGTTTCGGAAGAACATGACCTACAAATTTATGCTATATTGTTATTAAAACCAGCAACTATTCCAAGAACCTCCAGTGGCAAAATCCAACGCAGTGCTTGTCGAACTGAATTTTTAGAAAGTACCCTTAAAACAATAGCAACGTGGCAACAACCGATTATTCACACAGAAGAATCGACTACAAGCCAAGATAATTCCAGCATAGTAACGGCGAAAACCATTCAAAATTGGTTAGTAAACAAACTTTCTCAACAACTGAAAATTGCGGTATCAAAGATAAATATTTTAGAACCATTTTCTCGTTATGGTTTTGATTCAATAACAGCGACGAGTCTATCTGGTGAATTAGAAATTTGGTTAAAACGGTCTTTATCTCCCACGATAGCATATAATTATCCTAATATTCACGCATTATCCCAATATTTAGCTGGAGAATCACAACCTTCGCCCAAAAAAAATACGAATCTGCTTGAACCAACTGAAACCATAGCTATTATCGGTATGGCTTGCCGGTTTCCAAACGGAGCAAATAATCCTGAGGCTTATTGGTCGCTTTTACGCAATGGAATTGATGCTATCAGTGAAATCCCTAAAAATAGATGGGACAAGACTCATTATTATGAGCCAGAACATGAAAATCCGGGTAAAATATCTACAAATGCCGGTGGGTTTCTTGATAAAGTTGATCAGTTCGATGCAGCGTTTTTCCGCATTTCTCCCAGAGAAGCGGAGGGAATGGATCCACAACAACGGTTTTTACTAGAAGTCAACTGGGAAGCACTGGAACAGGCGGGATTATCGCTAGCCACATTGGAAGGCAGCCAAACGGGTATTTTTACGGGTATTTTTTCGCACGACTACGAAACTCTGCAAATTAAACAAAACACGGACAAAGACTATGATTCCTACTTTGGTACAGGCAATTCTTCGTCGATTGCAGCTGGTCGCCTCGCCTACTTTTTCGATTTCCAAGGACCCGCAATTTCCATCGACACTGCTTGCTCGTCTTCCCTTGTTGCAGTACATCTAGCTTGTCAAAGCCTACGCAACAGGGAATGTGATTTGGCACTTGCTTCTGGTGTGAATCTGTTGCTCTCACCGGAACTGAGTATCACTTTCTCCAGTGCAGGCATGTTAGCACCTGATGGACGTTGCAAAACTTTTGATGCTTCAGCAAACGGTTATGTGCGCGGTGAAGGTTGTGCGGCGATTGTACTGAAACGACTTCCACAGGCATTAGCCGATAATGATAACATTTTAGCAATAATACGTAGTTCAGCCATCAATCAGGACGGCACTAGCAACGGTTTGACCGCTCCTAACGGACTTGCTCAAGAAGCTGTTATTCGCAAAGCCCTATCTGGAATTCCCCCCGCCGACATATCTTATGTGGAAGCTCACGGCACTGGGACATCATTGGGTGATCCCGTGGAATTCAAAGCACTAGAAGCCGTGTATGGAGAAGATCGGACAGATGATAATCCGCTTTTCATCGGTTCTGTGAAAACTAATATAGGCCATACGGAAGCGACGGCCGGATTAGCGGGATTGCTAAAAATTGTGTTAGCCATGCAACACAACTACATTCCACCTCATATAAATTTTAAAACCTTAAATCCATATATTAGCTTAGATAAAATTCCCGCACGAATCCCGATAAAAGGAATAGCTTGGAAAAAACAGCCAGATAAACAACGTCTAGCCGGCGTGAGTGCTTTTGGTTTCAGCGGCACCAACGCTCACATTATTTTGCAGGATCCGCCTAGCTCAGTACGGCCTAAACAAATACCTGAACGTTCTCATCATCTATTAACGCTGTCTGCTCGGACAAATGAGGCATTGCGAGAACTAGCACAAACTTATGTTACTTATCTCAATGCCGATGAAGTGCCACCGCTTGGAGACTTATGTTTTACCGCTCATACCGGACGCACTCACTTTGATCACCGGTTGGCTTTAGTGGCTGAATCGACTGCACAAATCTGTGAAGAATTAGAGACTTTTGTTGCCGAGAAAGAAAAAAATCCCAGATTGATGTATGGGCAAATACCCGAACAATCTGCTCCAAAAATAGCCTTTCTATTTACCGGACAAGGTGCCCAATATGTTGGCATGGGACAACAATTGTATGAAACTCAGCCCCACTTTCGGCAAACGATAGATTTTTGTGATGAAATCCTGCGCCCCTATTTAGGAAAGCCATTGCTTGAAGTTCTCTATCAAACCTCAGCGACAGAAGAACTGAATGAAACCACTTACACCCAACCGGCCTTATTCGCTATAGAATATGCGTTAGCGGAACTGTGGCAATCATGGGGTATACAACCGAATGCAGTGATGGGGCATAGTGTAGGTGAATACGTAGCTGCTTGTATCGCTGGTGTCTTTAGCCTAGAAGATGGCCTGAAACTGATTGCAGAACGGGGACGTTTAATGCAGGCTTTGCCACGGTCAGGTGAAATGGTGGTCGTGCGTGCAGATGAAGAAGTGGTGAAGGCAACCATTCAGCCTTATGCTAAGGCCGTTTCTATAGCAGCAGTGAATGGGCCAACGAATATCGTGATATCTGGAGAGTCTCAGGCGGTAAAATCTATTGTAGCCGACTTGGAAAAAGAAGGTATTAAAACTACTTATTTAAAGGTTTCCCATGCGTTTCACTCACCATTGATGGAGCCAATACTCAAATCCTATGCCCAAATTGCTAGTGAAATCACGTATGCCGCCCCACAGATTGACTTGATTTCCAATGTAACTGGCAACATGACAACAGCAGTATCAAATCCAGAATATTGGGTTAAGCATATACGTCAGCCAGTCAGATTTGCCCCTAGTATGGAAACCTTACGGCAATTGGGTTGTCAAATATTTGTGGAAATAGGCCCAAAACCAGTTTTGTTGGGCATGGGCCGTCATTGTGTGCCTGAAGCAATTGACAATGTTTGGCTTCCCAGTTTGCGTCAAGGCGTATCGGATTGGCAACAATTATTTCAGAGTTTAGGGACATTATATTTGCATGACATACAGGTGGACTGGGCCAGTGTCGATCGGGATTATCCACGTCGGCGGGTGTCTCTGCCAACTTACCCTTTCCAACGGCAACGTTATTGGATTAAGACCGCCACTATCCCCCGGACACTAGGTGAATCCGGTACGGCTTTGCATCCTTTATGGGAAAGAAAACTACAATCGCCTCTTCTTAAAGAAACCGTATTTGAAACGCAGTTCAGCGCCACTTATCCGTCTTTTATCGCGGATCATGTTATTTTTGAAAAAATCATTGTACCGGGTGCAAGTCATATCTCCATGTTGCTGGGAGCCGCTGGACTGAGTTTTGGAGACAAGGGCTGTGTGCTAGAAAATATTATTTTTCTCCAGGCTTTGATAATTCAGCCCGAAGAAACACGCACAGTGCAAGTGTTGTTGGCACCGGAAAATGAATCTTCCCAACATACAGTTAAGCTTATCAGCTTTGTTGAAAATTCAGTCGAAAACAATATTTGGATAGAGCATGTGACTTGCATGATTTTGACAAAAGCACCCCCGCCAGAACCTATATCCATACAAGCACTGCAAGCTCGCTGTCTAAAACAAATGCCTGGTACGACGATTTATCAAACCATGCAACAGCATCAGTTCCAACTAGGTGCGGATTTCAGGTGGGTAGACTCAATCTGGCAGGGAGATGACGAGATATTATGTCGTATGAAATGGCCAGAAAGCGTGGAAAATGTAGAAGAATATCAATTGCATCCTGGTCTCATTGACTCCTGCTTCCAACCATTTTTCCTCACGCTATCCGCAGAAGAAGACCTGACTTTTGTGCCTTTCAGTGTGGAAAAATTCGCTTATTACCAGCATCCAGACCCTGCGGCGCAATTATGGTGTCACGCAACGTTCAGGAAACCAACAATACCGAACAAAGAACAACTGCTTATGGACACCTGTTTATGCGATGAAACGGGTCAAGTCCTTGCGGAGGCGATTGGGCTGGAATTAAGAAAAGGCAGTCGTAATGCTTTGCTGCGTAGCCTAGAAAAGAATTTCAGTGATTTGCTATATGAAATCACTTGGCAACCCGTAGCTATCGAAAATAAAGAGCAGAATACAAAAACAGGCCGTTGGCTTATTTTTGCAGATCGTAAGGGTATCGGGGTTAAGCTAGCTGAACGCCTACAAGCACAAGGGGAAAGCTGTGTAGTCATTTCGCACGGTGATACATACCAACGCTTGGGAGCAGAACACTATTCTATTAACCCAGTAGTCCCCGAAGATTTTACCCGTTTGCTGCGCGACAGTCTTTTTGCCTCTGACATATTACCATGCCGTGGCATTGTACATCTCTGGAGCCTGGATACGGCGTTTACCCAAATCACAAATACTGATGATTTGCAAAACACCCAAATACTTGGTTGTGGTAGCGTGTTGCATTTAATTCAGTCTATGGTACAAAGCGAATGGGACAAGCATCCACCCCGCATAAGTTTAATCACTCGCGGCGCACAACCAATAGACACCACCGCCTCTTACCCGTTACAAGCACAACAAGCCAGCTTATGGGGATTGGGAGGTATGATCGCACTGGAATATCCAGATTTACATTGTCTGCGGGTCGATTTGGATCCATCCGAAAAATCAGATATAATATCAAACTTATTTGAAAGCATTTGGCAAACTGATAAAGAAGATCGGATTGCCTACAGGCAAAATACCCGCTATGTCGCCAGACTAGCGCGGACAAATCAGCAAAGTATGCAAGTACTGTCAATAAATGGCAGTTACTTAATTACCGGTGGCTTAGGGGGTTTAGGACTCAAAGTTGCCGATTGGTTGGCTGGGCAAGGTGCAAAACACCTGTTCTTGATTGGACGCAGCACCACATCAGAAACGGCGCGTAACGAGATTAACCGGTTAGAACAAGCAGGCACTCGTGTAACCGTTATGTCAGCGGATGTCTCCAAACCAGATGATATAGCCCAAGTATTTGAAACAATCAAGGCATCTTCCCAACCTCTGCGGGGGGTCATTCACACAGCCGGGGTGCTTGAAGATGCCCTGCTGCAAAAGCAGAACTGGACACAATTCAGTCGGGTAATGGCACCAAAAGTTGCGGGTGCGTGGAATTTGCACAACCTGACGCAGGATATCGCGTTAGACTTTTTTGTGTGTTTTTCTTCAAGCACCGCTTTGCTAGGAGCAGCGGGACAAGGGAACTATGCTGCCGCTAATGCTTTTATGGATGGTTTGGTACAGCATAGGCGTGATTTGGGGTTACCGGGTTTAAGCATTAACTGGGGGCCTTGGGGAGAAATCGGTATGGCCGCGGCGTTGGATACCCGCGATCAAGCACGTTGGTCCGATTTAGGAATTGGCAATATAGCCCCAACACAGGGAGTAAAGATATTAGAACGGTTACTAACGAAAAATACAGCCCAAATGGCTGTATTGCCTGTCAACTGGTTAAAATTTTTGCAACAATTTCAAAAGGATGCCCAACCGCCGTTTTTCGATGCATTCAAACAGGTATCTGAAAAACCATCGTCGGCGCAACCGTCGTTTATCAAACAACTTGAAGCAACACCGGCTGCAAAACAACGAGATTTATTGCTTGGGCTTGTACGTTCTCAAATCGGTAAAGTAGCTAGGCTACGTGCAATCGAACAAATACAGCCTCGGCAAAGATTATTTGATTTCGGATTGGATTCCCTGATGGCGGTTGAACTGAAAAACAATCTCCAAACAAGCATGGGACAAACACTTCGTGCGACTTTAGTATTTGATTATCCCACCATTGAAGCGTTGGTTAATCATCTATTCCATGACATTTTAGAATTATCTGAAGAAAAACTAGTTGGAGAAAAAACTGAACCTGTTGAAGAAGAGGACTCAACAAAACTGGAAGAACTGTCAAAAGACGAAATAGACGCATTGCTGGATGACAAACTGGCCGAATTGGATTTTTGATTTAAGAAAACTATGAAGAAAAACGTTGTGGAAAATATGGACGATACGCAGAGAATAAAACGTGCGTTTATTGCCATAGAAAAATTGCAATCTAAGCTCAAAGTCTTAGAATACGCAAGAACTGAACCTATTGCTATTATCGGTATCGGTTGCCGGTTTCCTGGTGGTGCCAATAATCCGGATGCGTATTGGCAATTGCTGCGTGACGGGGTGGATGCTATCAGTGAGGTGCCTACAGACCGTTGGGATGTAGAAGCTTACTATGATCCTGATTGGACAAAACAAGGCAAAATCAATACTCGCGACAGCGGTTTTCTCAACACAAAAGTTTATGATTTTGACCCGCAATTTTTTGGTATAGCACCGCGAGAAGCCATGCAACTAGACCCACAGCAACGTTTATTGCTAGAAGTGGCTTGGGAAGCATTAGAATACGCCAATATTGTGCCTGATCGATTGTTTAATAGTTCGACCGGCGTATTTATAGGAATTAGTACGGTTGACTATGCTGTGCGTCAATTGGGTATGCAAGAACCCTCCAAAATTGGTGCTTATGTGGGTACCGGCGCACTTTTGAGTCCGGCTGCTGGACGGTTGTCCTATATGTTAGGGTTAACGGGGCCGAGTACGATTGTTGACACGGCCTGTTCGTCATCATTATTGGCAGTGCATTTTGGTTGTCAGAGTTTGCGTAATAAAGAGTCCGATCTCGTATTGAGCGGCGGTGTAAATCTGATATTGGCACCAGAACTATGTAGCTATTTTTCGACTGCTGGTATGTTGTCGCCAGACGGACGTTGTAAGACTTTCGATGCAGCAGCCAACGGCTACGCGCGTTCAGAAGGGTGTGGCGTTATGGTACTCAAACGCCTTTCAGACGCACTGGCTGATGGGGATAATATTTTAGCTTGTATTCAAGGGTCAGCACTCAACCAAGATGGACCCAGCGGAGGTTTGACAGTACCTAGTGGGCCATCGCAAGAACAAGTTATCAAGCAAGCTCTAGCCAGAGCGGGTTTAGAACCAAACCAAGTGGATTATATAGAAGCGCATGGCACCGGCACCGCGCTGGGTGATCCGATTGAAGTGGGTGCTTTGAGTGCAGTATTTGGTCAGGTTCGCCATCAAGATCGTCCCTTATTGATTGGCTCGGCAAAAAGCAATGTGGGGCATATGGAAGCCGCCGCCGGGATGGCAGGCTTGATAAAGGTGGTACTGGCCTTACAGCACGAAGAAATTCCGCCTAATTTACATTTTTCTCAGCCCAGTCCCCGTATTCCTTGGGATGCCTTCCCAGTCAAGGTGCCAACAGAACGAACTCGTTGGCAGACAGAAACAGATAAGCGGCGGATTGCGGGCATAAGTTCTTTTGGTTTCAGCGGTACTAACGCGCATGTGATAGTGGAGGAAGCGCCTGAATCACAACAAAATAAAAAACAAAACACGGGAGATATTCGTCCACTGCATTTATTAACCTTGTCAGCAAAATCGGATACAGCACTGAAAGAATTGGCTGAACGTTATAAAAAGTCTCTTTCAGACTCTGTTACAAACACCAAACAGCACCATGAAAGGGATTTAGGTGATATATGTTTTACGGCTAACACCTGTCGTTCCCATTTTCAACACAGGCTGAGTGTCATCGCGGGTTCGTCCGCGCAAATGCGTGAAAAACTAACAGCCTTCATTGCTGGAACAGAAACGGGAGGAATATTTGCAGGGAAAGAGGGGACGCAATTTAAAATCGCTTTCCTATTCACTGGGCAAGGCTCCCAATATGTGAACATGGGGCGCACATTGTATGACACTAACGCCACTTTTCGCCAAAGCATTGTACGTTGCGACGAAATTCTACGCCCTTGGCTAAAAAAGCCGTTGCTTGAAGTCTTGTATAACTCAGGGGCGGATAACTCTCTACTCAACGAAACGGTTTATACCCAACCTGCCCTGTTCGCGCTGGAATACGCCCTAACCCAATTATGGAAATCGTGGGGTATAGAACCTAGCGTTGTCATGGGACATAGTGTAGGAGAATACGTTGCAGCGTGTGTAGCCGGGGTATTTAGTTTGGAAGATGGCCTCAAACTGATTGCCGAACGTGCCCGTTTGATGTACAATTTACCGCGTGATGGTGAGATGGTGACAGTTTTTGCCAATGAAGAACGGGTCGCAACTGCCATTCAATCCTATACTCAACAAGTGTCAATTGCGGCCATTAATGGGCCTGAAAGTATTGTGATTTCAGGGCAGCGTGAGGCCATCAACACTATCGTAACCACGTTTGCAGCTGATGGTGTTAAAACCAAACCGTTAAAGGTCTCTCATGCGTTCCATTCTCCGCTGATAGAACCCATGTTGTCAAATTTTGAGCGAGTTGCGAAAGAAATTACTTTTTCACTGCCAAAAATAGATTTAATTTCTAATCTCACTGGTCAACTTGTCACGGAAGATATAACCACGCCTGAATATTGGTGTCGTCATATTCGTCAACCAGTGCAATTTGTAGGCAGCATGGAAACACTTTATCAGCTACAAGGGAATGAGGTATTATTTGTAGAGATAGGCTCAAGACCGGCTTTGCTAAGTATGGGGCGACAATGCCTGCCCGAAAATGTGGGCGTTTGGTTGCCGAGTTTGCGTTATGGACAAGATGATTGGCAACAAATTCTATCAAGTTTAGGCGAATTATATGTGCGTGGTACCCCAGTCAACTGGGTCGGCTTTGATCAGAATTACCAGCGGCATCGGGTGAGATTGCCAACTTATCCTTTTCAGCGAAAGCGTTATTGCATTGAGAGACCCACCCCCAAAGCGCGTAGAGGTTTTTTGCCGCACGAAGCAAAACTGCATCCTTTAATTGATAAAAAAATACAATCGCCACTGCTCAAAGAAACTTTATTTGAAAGCTATTTTCATACAGAGAATTTGCCTTTATTAGCAGATCACCTTGTGTATGATAAAGTGGTGGTATCAGGTGCGAGTCATGTTTCTCTGATATTAGGGGCTACTGAGATCACTTTTGGTACCAAAGGCTGTGTATTGGAAGAAATATTCTTCCAACACGCGCTGCTTGTCCAGGATGAAGGCTGCACGGTTCAATTAGCAATCACCCAAGATGCGGGCGATGCTTCTTTTAAATTGATCAGTTTTGGCACGAATACCGAGGATTGGACAACCCATGTCACTGGCAAAATTCTTAGCCCCAAATTACTAACGACTGATAATCCATTGCTGGTTACCAATTCTCAAGCTATCTGGGATCGCTGTGAACAGACAATAACAACGACAGAATTTTATCAGACACAACTAGAACGCCATATTTACTTAGGCCCTCGTTACCAATGGGTTGAATCCATTCGGCGGGGAAATGCGGAGGCCGTTTGTCAAATTCACTTACCAAAAGAGGTGACAAACGCTGGAGAATATCAATTGCCGCCGGGCTTGATTGATGCTTGTTTTGGATTATTAGCTGTTGCGGTTGAAATGGTTGTGCCGGATACCTTTATTCCCTTCAGCATAGAAAAAATTTACTTCTATCAACGTCCCAGTGATTTTCAATTACAGGCTCATGTCCAATTGCGCCCAGAATCAGACGATAACCGCTTAGTAGGGGATATACGTTTATTTGAAAAAGCTAATGGACAAGTTATTGCGGAATTTATGGGTTTTGAGGGAAGAAAAGCGGCTCGTGACAGTTTATTAAGCGAGTATCAAAGCGATTTTAATGATTGGTTTTATGAGATTGCTTGGCAACCAAAACCTTTAAAACTGGAACATCAATACAAAACAGGGCAAGGGCATTGGCTAATTTTTGCTGATCAAACGGGTATTGGCTTGGCATTAGCTGAACGCTTGCAAAAGCATGGCGAGTTTTGTACCATAGTTTATTCAGGTAAAAGTTATGAAAAGGCGGCTGATGGACATTACTACGTAAATCCGGTGGAACCTTTGGATTTCCAACGTTTGCTTAAAGAAAATTTTTGTGATAATATACTACGTGGCGTGGTTCACCTTTGGAGCCTTGATGGCACAATTGCCGATTTACACCACGCCCAACGTCTTGGTTGTGCGAGTGTCATACTTATGGTACAATCATTAGTGGAAAAATCGTGGGAGCCATTTCCCCGTTTGTGGCTAGTCACACAGGGTGGACAAGCGGTTGACATCATGCAACCACAACAAACGTCGCTATGGGGGTTAGGGCGTGTCATTGCCTTGGAACATCCTGAATTGGGTTGCGTGTGCCTAGACTTGGAACCTGCAAATGAAGATAATACCCAAACACTGTTTAATGAATTATGGTATCATAATGATGAAGCACAAATTGTATGGCAGCAGAATATCCGTCATGTTGCCCGCTGGGAGCAACGTGCCTTGCCACCGTCAGCAAATCCGTTTTCTATTCGTGAAAACAGCAGCTATTTGATAAGCGGCGGTACAGGAGCATTGGGATTACAGGTAGCACAGTGGTTGGTTGAGCAGGGTGTACGCCATCTTTTACTACTTAGTCGTAGCGGGATTGCTTCAAACGCTACCCAAGAAATTATCACCCAAATGGAACAGATTGGGGCTAAAATACGAGTTATTAAGGTGGATATGACAGAGCAACTGGCACTCAACTTAGCCCTTGATAAAGTCCCTGCGACTATGCCACCATTAAGAGGTATTATCCATGCTGCTGGGGTGCTTGACGATGGTATGTTAATTGGGCAAAATTGGAACCGCTTTGAAAAGGTGATGGCCGCTAAAGTCTACGGCGCGTGGAATCTTCATCAATACACTGCCAACATGAAATTGGATTTCTTTGTCATGTTTTCATCAGCCGCCTCATTACTGGGCAACCAAGGACAAAGCAACTATGCCGCTGCCAATGCATTCTTAGACGGTTTAGCGCATTACCGAAGAAATCACGGCTTAGTGGCAACCAGTATCAATTGGGGGCCGTGGGAGCAAGTGGCGGGTATGGCAGCCTCGACCAGTGCTGACGATAGACTGTCCAAACAAGGATTTAAACCTATCCAAAGGAAAGAAGGTTTAGCCGTTTTGGAAAGGATATTATCAGCCAATGTGACAAAAATTGCTGTTGTATCTTGTGATTGGCGCAAATACATCTCGCAACTGACCTTGGAACAGAGCATTTTTGCTAATTGGCAAAAGGAAGAACAACCTATCAAACAGGTTGATCTATTACAAAAAGTGGCAAAAGCACGGCCAGATGAAAAGCACACAATACTGCTAAATTTTGTTGTTGAAACCGCACAACAGGTCGTCGGCATTGACACATCAGACACATTGGATATTGATAAACCGCTCATGGAGCTAGGAATGGACTCATTAATGGCGGTTGAAGTTCGTAACCGCTTAGGTAAAGGGCTTGATACCTCTCTGCCGGTCAGCCTATTGTTCAATTATCCGACGGTTGATGAGGTTGTGAAGTACTTAGAACTGGAAGTTATCAAGTTTGATGATGAGCATACTGGGAAAACTCAAAGTGATGAAAAATTTGACTACTTAGATGGCTTGAATCAGAACGAATTGGAAAAGTTGATAAACAGGGAACTTGAATCAGATTAATCGCAAGAACTATCAATCTAATCATGACCGAAACAGAAACCTTAAAAAAACTTTATATCGCTCTTAAAAAAGCTCAAGATAAAGTCTCAAAATTAGAGGCTGCACAGCATGAGCCAATAGCAATTATTGGGATGGCATGCCGTTTTCCGGGCGGAGCTAATAACCCTGCTCAGTATTGGGAAATCTTAAAAAACGGAGTTGACACTATTACTGAAGTACCAGCAAGTCGTGGGAACTGGAATGATTATTATGATTCTGATCCAGAAGTGCCGGGTAAAATGTACACGACTAAAGGAGGATTTCTTGATATTCCGATCTATGACTTTGATGCCACCTTTTTTAAAATTGCTCCAAAAGAAGCACACAGCTTAGATCCGCAACAACGTTTGTTGTTGGAAGTCAGTTGGGAAGCACTAGAAAATGCGGGCATAGATGTGACAAAATTGGATAAAAGTCAAACGGGCGTTTTTGTGGGGATTTCAGGTGATGATTATACCAATGCACATCGAAAATCCGGTGTTTTAGAAAAGATAAATGCTTACTCTATAACGGGAAGCGTTTTTAGCACAGCATCTGGTCGTATTTCTTATACTTATGGTTTACAAGGCCCCAACATGCCAATTGATACAGCGTGTTCATCATCATCGGTCGCACTTCATTTGGCGTGCCAAAGTTTACGTTCAAGAGAATCTGAGGTAGCAATGGTAGGGGGTGTCAATTTAATCTTGGCCCCGGATACACATATTTGTTTCTCTAAGCTACAAGCCATTTCTCCCCAAGGCAGCAGTAAGAGTTTTGATGCGACAGCAGATGGCTATGTGAGAAGTGAAGGCTGTGGTATGGTGATTCTAAAACGTTTAGCGGATGCCCTTGAGGAAGGTGATAATATTCTCGCTCTACTAAAAGGTACTGCTGTGAATCAAGATGGAAGAAGCAATGGATTGACAGCTCCTAATGGTATTGCTCAACAGAAAGTCATACATGAAGCACTGAAAAACGCCGATCTTGATGCCGCCAGCCTCGGTTATATAGAAGCACATGGTACGGGCACTCCACTGGGTGATCCCATTGAAATGGAAGCCATTGGCGAAGTCATAAAAACAAAGCATACTTTCGATTCTCCTCTGCTAATTGGTAGCGTCAAGACTAACATAGGCCATACGGAACCGGTAGCCGGTTTAGCTGGACTTATTAAAGTAATACTTTCATTGCAACATGAGGTGATACCTCCCAATATACACTTTAATCAGCCCAATCCCTTAATAAATTGGGATGAATTACCCGTTAAGATACCTACTCAACTAACAATATGGCCACGTTCAGAAAAGTCCCGTGTTGCTGGTATCAATTCCTTTGGATTCGGTGGAACTAATGCACACGTTATTGTTGCAGAATCGCCTCTGGTTGCTCCAAAACAAAAGTCAGAAAGAGAAAGACCCACTCATATATTGACTTTATCAGCTAAGCATGAAAATGCCTTGACGGAATTGGTTAGCCGCTATGTTGATTATTTATCCCAAAACGAGACAGATGAGATCGCCAATATTTGCTACACTGCCAATGTTGGACGGTGTCATTTTGAACATCGGTTAGCTGTTGTTGGAAAATCAAAAGCAGAAATTAAAGAGAAATTATCTAAAAGTATTAGTGATAATACTGATGAGAGTGTCTATAAAAGCCAAAATACCGAACATCAAAATGCCAATAAAATAGCCTTTTTATTTACAGGGCAAGGTTCTCAATATGTTGGTATGGGAGAGCAACTCTACGAAACGCAGCCTACTTTTCGGAAAACAATTGACCATTGTAATGAAATTTTACGCGATTATCTGAAACAGCCATTGCTTGAGGTACTTTATCCAAAAGACAATCAAAAATCAGAAATTCAAAATTCAAAATTGGATGAAACTGCCTACACGCAACCGGCCCTCTTTGCACTAGAGTATGCACTTGCTAAATTATGGCAATCGTGGGGTATTCAACCCACTGTTGTTATGGGTCATAGTGTAGGGGAGTATGTTGCTGCATGTATTGCGGGTGTTTTTAGCTTGGAAGATGGCCTCAAGCTGATTACCGAACGTGCCCGTTTGATGCAAGCATTGCCGTGTGGTGGTGAAATGGTATCAGTATTAGCGGATGAAGGACAAGTTAGGACGGCAATTGAACCATATACGCAAACAGTTTCTATTGCAGCGATCAATGGCCCCAAGAGCATCGTGTTCTCTGGAAAGGGTACTGCAGTACAAGCAGTGGTGGAACATTTACAATCCCAAGGCATCAAAACTAAAAAGTTACAGGTTTCCCACGCATTCCACTCTCCATTGATGGAACCAATGCTGGCAGAGTTTGAACGGGTAGCGCAAAAAGTGACTTATGCCACTCCAAAAATAAGCATTATTTCTAATCTCACCGGTGGATTTGTTACGGATGAGATGACCTCATCTAAGTATTGGTGTCGTCATATACGGCAACCTGTGAAATTTGCTGCGAGTATGGAGACGCTGCATCAACAAAGTGTTGAGATATTTCTAGAAATAGGGCCAAAACCTAATTTGCTGGGAATGGGAAAACAGTGTTTACCAGATGATGTGGAGGCTATTTGGCTGCCCAGTTTACGTCCAAACCAAGCAGAATGGCAACAGTTACTCCAAAGTTTAGCCACGTTGTATGTGCAAGGTGTGTCGGTAGATTGGTCAAGTTTTGACCAAGATTATTCACGTCGCAAGGTAATGTTGCCGACTTATCCATTTCAACGCCAGCGTTATTTTCTGGAAACCCGTTTTGCTAAAAATAGTCGAGGGCTGGCATTTTCTGGAAGTCATATCTGCGGACTTCATCCTCTGCTAGACCAAAAGTTGCAAACACCACTCCTTAAAGAAACCTTGTTTGAATCGTTGTTTAGCCGTTATTCCATGCCATTTCTGGAAGAACACCGCATTTTTGGTAAACTTGTGGTATCGGGAGCAACTCATATTTCTATGCTATTGGGGGCCTCTGAACTGACTTTTGGAACAGGTGGTTGTGTATTGGAAGATATACTATTTCCACAGGCTCTGGCTATTGAAGATGACGGAGAACGTGTTGTCCAGTTGGCAATCAGCCCTGATGAAAGTGGAAAGGAAGCTTCTTTTAAACTGATCAGTTTTGAAAAAGATAGTAACCATGCATGGATAACCCATGCGACTGGTCGTATGATACCCACATCATTTTCAACTACCGATTATCAACTACCAATTATCAATCTGCAAGAAATCAAGGCGCGATGTCAATCGGAAATAAACGCCACGGAACTTTATCAAATCCAGCTGCAACGCCAAATTCAATTAGGGCCGGGTTATAAATGGCTTAAATCAATCCAGCAAGGTAATAAAGAGGCGATGGCTCAAATAGAGTTGCCAGAAAGTTTAGCTACTAAGGGTATAATTGATAAATATCAACTACATCCGGGGTTGATTGACTCCTGCTTTGGCTTATTGACAATGACTATGGATATTGGGGTAGAAAATACTTTTATTCCTTTCAGTATAGAAAAAGTCCATTTTTATCAGCGTCCCAACAGTCATCAGTTATATGCTTATGCTGCTTTACAACCAGATGCAGATGGTAAGCTAATTGGAGATATACAACTATTTGAAAATGAAAATAAAATTATTGCTGAGTTCATAGGTATGGAAGGTCGACAGGCCAGTCCTGAAGCCTTGCTACGCACTCTAAAAACGGATTTTAGTCATTGGTTACATAATATTACTTGGTTGCCCAAGCTACGAAATTCTCAACCCATATCCACACAAAAGCTGGGTAATTGGTTAATTTTTGCCGATAAACATGGGGTTGGGGTTGAGCTATCCAAACTTTTAGAAGCGCAGGGTGAGCGTTGCGTATTGGTTTCAGTTGGTTCTACTTATACTAAGCCTGATGAGGCGCATTATCATATCAACCCGGCTGAGCAGCGTGACTTCCAGCGTCTTTTGCAAGAAAGTCAAATATCTTACCAAGGAATAATTCACCTCTGGAGTCTTAATGCGACGAAGGAAGAGACTGATATCACGTTATCCGCTTTACAAGATGCACAAGTGCTTGGCTGCGGTAGCGTATTGCATTTAGTTCAAGCTCTGGCGCTTGCAAACAGTTTTCCCCGTCTGTGGTTAGTCACTCAAGGCAGTCAGCCGGTAAGCGTGGCTCCTTTGCAAGTACAACAATCTCCATTGTGGGGATTAGGCAAGGTGATAACTCTGGAACATCCTGATCTCCAATGTGTGCGCTTGGATATCGATTCTGATGCTGTTAGCAATGATATTAGAGCTTTGTTTGAAGAAATAGTGTCTCCAGATAATAAAGAAGAGCAGGTCGCATGGCGTAAAGGTGAACGTTATGTGCCAAGATTATCCAAGGCAAATATTGAACTCCAACGTGAAATTAAAATACAGCCTGATTGTAGTTATCTTATTACTGGTGGTTTGGGAGCACTGGGACTTAAAGTCGTTCACTGGTTGGTAGAGCAAGGTGCCCAACATATCGTTGTCACTGGTCGTGGTGGTGCCTCACAAGAACTTCAAACCACACTTGCTCAATTAAAACTAGCAGACGTTCAGATTGTCCAAGCAGATGTTTCTCGTCAAGAGGATGTTGAGCGCATACTAGATACCATTAAAAATTCGATGCCACCACTGCGGGGTATTGTTCATACAGCTGGTGTTTTGGATGATGGGGTGCTGCTACAACAAACTTGGGAGCGTTTTAGCCAAGTCATGGCTCCAAAAGTGGCTGGAAGTTGGAATTTACATATTTTGACCCAACATATGCCATTAGACTTTTTTGTTTGTTTTTCCTCAATAGTTTCGTTACTTGGTTCATCAGCTCAGGGTAATTATGTGGCTGCCAATACATTTATGGACACACTGGCCCATCATCGACTAGCTCTAGGGCAGCCGGGATTGAGTATTAATTGGGGTCCATGGGCTGAAACTGGCATGGCGGCTGATTTGGAAGACCGTGAACAACGTCGTATTGCTAAACAAGGTTTTAGTAGCATAGCCCCAGATGATGGATTACAGGTATTGGGAGAATTGCTGGCTCAAAACGTTGCTCAAGTTGGGGTACTACCCATTAACTGGTCGAAATTCTTCCAGCAATCTTTGGAGGAAGCAACATCGCCGTTTTTTGAAGCGATGACAAGAAAGGTTCAATCATCAAATGAACCACCACAAGCGGCATTGTTGAAACAGTTGGAAGAGGCACCCGTTGCAGCACGTCGAGATATTATGATGACATTCATTCGTGCTGAAATTGTCCGCGTGTTAGAATTGAGTTCACCTGAACAAATACAGCCTCGTAAAAGGCTATTTGACTTAGGGATAGACTCTCTCATGGCGGTTGATTTGAGAAATCGTCTCAAAGCCAGCTTGGGACATCCACTTCGTTCAACGTTGTTGTTTGACTATCCAACGCTTGAATCATTAGTTGATTATCTGATTCAGGAACTCGCCTTTTCAGATAAGATAGACACCCAACTAGAAAGTGGTCCTGACTCTCGCTTAACAAAATTGGAACAATTGTCGGAATCAGAAGCGGAAGCCTTGTTACTTAAAGAATTAGAGAAATTATAACATGACTCAAGATACGACGAACCGTCCGTCACAGTCCAGCGCACTTTCTCCGACTAAGCGTGCTTTGCTGGCATTGCAAGAAATGCAAACAAAACTCAATGCGTTGGAACGGGAGAAAAATGAACCCATAGCTATTATTGGTATGGGCTGCCGGTTTCCGGGCGGAGCGGATAACCCAGAAGCGTTCTGGCAATTGTTGCGCGAGGGACGGGATGCTATCATTGAAGTTCCCAAAGACCGTTGGGATATTGAAGCATATTATGGTACGGATCCAGATGCGCCCGGGAAAATGAGCACGCGCTCAGGTGGTTTTTTATCAGGGCCAGTGGACCAATTTGACCCGCAGTTTTTTGGCATTTCACCGCGTGAGGCGGTGAGTCTTGATCCGCAACAGCGCTTATTATTGGAGGTGAGTTGGGAGGCACTGGAACACGCAAATTTAGTCCCTGAAAAAATCTATGGTAGTTCTACTGGTGTATTTGTTGGAATGACCAGTTTTGAATATGGTCTTTTACTATTTGGAGAGGATAATATAGAGCGCATTGATGCTTATTTTGGCACGGGTGGTACATTGGGTGTGGCCGCCGGACGTTTGTCTTACCTATTCGGATTAACTGGTCCTAGTTTTATTGTGGACACTGCTTGCTCGTCGTCTTTGGTAACAGCACACTTGGCTTGTCAGAGTTTGCGCCTTCGCGAGTGTGATTTGGCTCTGGTTGGCGGAGTTAATTTGATGTTAAGACCAGAAGCTTATATTAATTTTTCTAAAGCACGGATGTTGTCGGCTGATGGCCGCTGCAAAACATTTGATGCGGCTGCTGATGGCTATGGACGTGGGGAAGGGTGTGGGGTTATAATCCTCAAACGTCTGTCAGATGCACTGCGCGACGGGGATAATATTTTAGCCAAAATTCGTGGTTCTGCGCTCAATCAAGATGGTCCCAGCGGAGGCTTAACTGTGCCTAATGGCCCTGCTCAGGAAAAAGTGATTCGTCAAGCCTTAGCCAATGGCGGAATAGAACCCACCCAAGTGAGTTATATAGAAGCGCATGGTACTGGAACATCGTTGGGCGATCCGATAGAAATGGCGGCATTAGGTAACGTTTACGGCCCAGATCGTTCTGTCGATAACCCGTTGATAGTCGGTTCTGTCAAAAGCAACTTTGGGCATATGGAATCAGCGGCGAGTGTAGCGGGTATAATCAAAATGGTGTTGTCCTTGCAACACAAAAAAATTCCACCACATCTACATTTCAAACAACCCAATCCCCATATTGATTGGGAGGCATTTCCAGTTACAGTGCCAACAGAGCTAAAACCGTGGTCAGTAGGAAATAAACGGCGAATTGCTGGGGTCAGTTCATTTAGCTTTAGTGGCACTAACGCACATCTAGTGATAGAAGAAGCTCCCATAACCGAAAATGTTTCCAAAGAAACGTATGCTGAACGTCCACTTCATTTGTTGACATTATCTGCTAAAACGTCTGAAGCTCTTAAATCATTAGTAAGTCAATATGAAGATTACCTCATCAATTCAGCGATGGCTTTAGCTAATGTTTGTTTTACCGCCAATACTTGTCGTTCTCACTTCAACCATCGTTTGAGTGTGGTAGGTGCATCTGCCGCAGAGATAGGTGAAAAGCTGGCCGCATTCCAAGAAGCTGAACAAGAATCAATCGGCATATTCAAAGGAAAGGTACAAGGTGCAGAACCACCCAATGTCGCTTTTTTATTCACTGGGCAAGGATCACAATATGTGAGTATGGGGCGGCAACTCTATGAAACTCAACCTATTTTTCGTCAAACGCTTGAACGTTGTCACGAAATTTTGCGCCCCTATTTGGACACGCCGCTGCTTGAAGTTTTATATGCCAAGGATGCTAAAGACAAAAGTGATCTCCTTAATTCTACCGCCTACACGCAACCAGCACTTTTTGCCTTAGAATACGCGCTTTCCGAGTTATGGCAGTCTTGGGGCATTAAACCTTCAGTGGTGATGGGACATAGTGTAGGCGAATACGTTGCAGCTTGTGTGGCCGGTGTTTTCAGCCTAGAAGACGGCTTGAAGTTGATTGCCAAACGGGCCCAATTGATGCAAACTTTACCCCAAAGCGGTGAAATGGTATCAGTTTCAGCAAATAAGACACGAATAAACGCGGTCATTCAACAATCTAATCACACTCAAAAAGTTTCTATTGCCGCTCTTAATGGGCCAGAAAGTCTTGTGATATCAGGAGAAAGCCAAGCCATTAAAACCATTGTTGCTATTTTGGAGGCTGAGGGAATTAAAACGAAACAGTTAAAGGTATCCCACGCCTTCCATTCCCCGTTAATGGAACCGATATTATCTGCTTTTGAAAAAACTGCTAGAAAGATTACTTTCTCATCGCCACGGCTAAGTTTAGTCTCCAATATCAGTGGTCAGCTTGCTACCGATGAAATAGCAACATCTGAATATTGGTGTCGTCATATACGCCAACCGGTCAGCTTTGCTACTAGCATGACGACGCTTTACCAACAAGGATGTGAAATATTTCTAGAAATAGGGCCGAAACCAACCCTTTTAGGTATGGGCCGTCAGTGTCTGCCTGACAACACCGGCATTTGGCTTCCTAGTCTGCGGCCAACCCAATCCGATTGGCAACAACTACTCCAAAGTTTGGGTGAATTATATGTGAATGGAGTCACTGTTGATTGGCTCAATTTTGATAAAAACTATCAGCGTCATCGTGTGGTACTCCCAACTTACCCATTTCAACGCCAGCGTTATTGGATTGATAGCGTTGAAAATAAAGCCCAACAAACTGTATCATTATCACCAGACTTTCAAACTTCAATAATGAGTCTTTTGCATCAAGGAAAAACGGAACAATTGGCTCAACAATTAACCGCGACTGGAGAACTTTCCGAGGAAGAACGACAACAATTACCTAACCTATTAAAATTATTAGCTAATAAACATCAACAGCAGATAAGGACAGCGACTCTCCAAGAATGGTTTTATGAAATTGTCTGGCAATCTCAGCCCCGTTTGTTAACAGCCTCAACCAACATCCATACGACTGAAACGAACAATTGGTTAATTTTTGCAGATCAAAGTGGCATAGGACAAACCCTAGCAACCCTGTTAAAAGAACAAGGGCAACACGTTATTCTAGCTTATGCGGCCAATACCTCCGATATTTCCGAAAAAACCCGGGTATGGAATATCGATCCGACGCAAACGGCCGATTTTGAAGGCTTGTTGCAGGTTGCTTTAGAGAAACCTTTAACGGGAATTATCCACCTATGGAGTTTAGAGGCCACATTACCACCAGAGAAGGTAACAATTCCTTTCTTAGAGCAAGCTCAACAGTTAGGATGTGGTAGCGTACTACAGCTAGTGCAGATATTGAGTAAATATAATCTTTCAACCTTGCCAAAATTATGGTTAGTGACGCGAGGCGTAATGCCTATTGAAGACTACCAAACGTCCCTTGCAGTTGCCCAAGCGCCCTTGTGGGGATTAGGCAAAGTCATCATGCAAGAATACCCTGAACTTAGGGGGGGCATGGTGGATTTAGCGTTGTCGAGTTCAGATACTGAATTAGACTCTTCTTCAAATGCCAAAATAAATGATGCAACCCTATTGTTGGCCGAGATTTTGGACTCACTCGAAGAAGATCATATCGCCTTTCGAGAGGGACAACGTTATGTGGCTCGCGTGGAGCATAGCCATCAGCCAGAATCCCAAGGTATACTGCCATTGCAGTCTGAAGGCAGTTATCTGGTAACGGGCGGTTTGGGCCACTTGGGACTAAAAGTCGCTCAGTGGCTGATAGCGCTGGGAGCACGATATTTGATATTGACGGGGCGTAGCGGCACTCCTTCAAATCAAGCGCAAGACACTTTAAGTCAAATGGAGCAGATGGGTGTCCAAGTTCAAGTGATGCAAGCTAATGTGTCTAATGAACAGGATATGGTTAGGGTTTTTGCAGAAATTAACACATCCATGCCATCTTTGCGAGGTATCATTCATACCGCCGGAGTGAATGACCATCAAGCCATAAAAGACATTGACTTAAAAACGCTTGAGTCTATATTTCGTCCCAAGGTCATAGGCACATGGATTTTGCATCAACTGACCCAACTGATGAGCTTGGATTTTTTCGTGGTGTTTTCTTCCATTACCTCCGTGTGGGGTTCCAAGGGACAAGGCCATTATGCTGCTGCCAATCACTTTATGGATGTGTTAGTTCATCATCGTCAAAGGCTTGGGTTGCCGGCTTTAAGTGTGAATTGGGGACCTTGGTTAGAGGGTGGCATGACTAGAACTGAAGACCAAGAGTGGTTAAATCGAATGGGTATCAAGGGATTGGCACCGGAACTGGCGATTGAGTCCCTTGGATACTTGCTGAGGACTAACACAACTCAGATCACTGTCGCCCAAGTCGATTGGCAATTATTTAAAGGTATCTATGAAGCCAGAGGACGACGTCCTCTATTAGAAAACTTGCAAGATGCTGTCGTAGGGGCGGACTACCGCGAAAGCCAGCCACAACACTCAAACATTTTACAACAACTGGAAGACGCACCAGCCCATGAACGTTTTGAACGTTTAATGACACATGTTCAAACCACAGTTGCTCAAGTTTTAAGACTTGACAAATCAAATTATCCAGAATTAGAGCTAGGTTTTGCTGATATGGGCATGGACTCCCTGTTAGCGGTTGAATTAAGGAGCCGCTTGCAAAACAGTTTAGGACACTCGCTTCTTACCACGATAGCCTTTGACTATCCAACTATTCAAACATTGACAGAATACCTAGCCAAGGATGTGCTCAAGTGGAAAGGAATACCCGATCAAGTGGATACTACAGAACAGAGTAAAGACACAGAGGTCGTTTTGTCAGATATAGAACAACTCTCCCAAGCTGATGTTGAAGCGTCACTCACGGAAGAACTTAATAAACTCAAAACACTCATAAAGAAAAACTGAAAAAAATGAGCAATATTTCTGAGAGACTAGAACAACTGTCTCCCGCCCAACAAATGCTGTTCGCGCTTAAAGAAGCGCAAGCTAAGCTCGAAGCAAGCGAAAATGCCAAAATTGAACCAATTGCTATCATTGGGATGAGTTGTCGTTTTCCGGGGAATGCGAATGACACGCAGGCTTTCTGGGAACTGCTAGACAACGGTGTCGATGCCATTACCAATACACCGCCAGAACGATGGGATGTTGATGCTTTTTATGATCCAGATCCGGAAAAACCCGGGAAAATGTACACTCGCTATGGTGGATTTTTATCGCAGATTGATCTGTTTGATCCCCGTTTTTTTGGGATTTCTCCCCGCGAGGCGGAAAGTATAGATCCCCAGCAACGGTTGCTATTAGAGGTCAGTTGGGAGGCACTGGAAAATGCAGGTCAAGTGCCGGATAGACGAGTTGGCAACCGCACGGGTGTATTTATAGGCATTACCTCCAATGATTATATACGATTGCTATGGCAGCAGAATGATCGTAGTAAAATGGATAGCTATTTCATCACTGGAAACGCCCTTAATGCCGCAGCGGGACGCCTCTCTTATATCTTAGGATTGCAAGGCCCGAGTATTGCTATGGATACGGCCTGTTCCTCTTCATTAGTGGCGATCCATCTGGCATGTCAAAGCCTCCGTAATAAAGAATGCTCGCAAGCCCTTGTTGGCGGAGTCAACCTGATCCTATCGCCAGATATTACCATCAGTTCGTCCCGGGCTAAAATGTTAGCCCCGGATGGACGCTGTAAAACATTTGATGCCGCTGCGGATGGTTATATTCGAGGAGAAGGATGTGGGGTGATCTTGCTCAAACGTCTTTCACAAGCTCAAGCGGATAAGGATAATATATTAGCGGTGATTAGAGGATCAGCCGTCAATCAAGATGGCCCAAGCAGTGGCTTAACGGTTCCTAATGGGGTTGCTCAACAAACACTGATTCGTCAAGCACTTACCAATGCTCAAGTGAAACCAAAGGAAGTTAGTTATGTAGAAGCCCATGGCACTGGGACATCGTTGGGCGATCCTATTGAAGTCAGTGCTCTAGGTACAGTATTCAGTGAAGAACGTTCCTTCAATCAACCTTTAATGATTGGTTCTGTCAAAACGAATGTGGGTCACTTAGAATCTGCAGCAGGTATGGCCGGTATTATCAAAGTAATACTGTCTCTTCAACACGAAGAGATTCCAGCTCATTTGCACTTTAAACAGCCGAGTTCCCATATTCCTTGGGATAAATTACCCATTAAAGTGGTCACCGAGCAAACATCATGGCCACAGGGAGAAAAACGGAGAATTGCCGGTGTCAGTTCCTTTGGTGTTAGTGGTACTAACGCCCATATTGTACTAGAAGGTGCTGAAGCATTCCAGATTTCATCGGTTCAGGCTTCAGAAGAACCACCGCAAACAACAGTTATTCGTCCGTGGCATTTACTAACACTCTCAGCGCAAACAAGCGAGGCACTAACACAATTAGCCGAACGATATCAAAATCATTTATCAGTTCATCCCAACTTAACTTTAGGAGATATTTGCTTTAGTGCCAACGCTGGACGTTCACACTTCAGCCATCGACTCAGTGTGGTAGCAGAATCGCTAACAACAGCGCAGAACCAATTAGCGGCTTTTGTGAAGGGGCAAGAATCCATCGGCATATTTCAAGGAAAAGTACCAAAAAATCGTCAGCGCAAAATCGCTTTCCTTTTCACAAGTCAGGGTTCACAATACATTGGCATGGGACAACAACTCTACCAAACCCAGCCTACATTTCGCAAAATCATTGACCGTTGTAATGGGATTTTAAGCGACTATTTGGAGGGGCCACCACTCCTTGATGTTCTTTATCCAGCACCCCATGCAGAGTCTCGCTATAAGCCTTCCCAAGGAAAGGTTGAGAATGAGAAAGGGTTAGATGACATTGTCTACCAACAATCCGCTTTTTTTATGTTGGGATACGCTCTTGCTGAGTTATGGAAATCTTGGGGTATAGAACCGGGCATCATCATGGGAAATGGTGTGGGTGAATATGTCGCGGCCTGTGTTGCGGGGGTATTTAGTGTAGAAGATGGCATGAAACTGACTGTCGAAAGAGGAAAATTAATGTCGGCGCAATTGTTGGGGAATGAAATCGCAGTGATGCCGGGTTCTTATGAACCTAAGGCAAGCCAAATTACCTTTCAAACACCACGCATTCCTTTGGTTTCTAACGTGACTGGCCAATTGCTCTCGCCAAAACAGGCACTCAATGCTAACTATTGGCAACAATACCATGATGTTGAGAGCGAAGTATTGAATACGGGAATAAACACCTTGATTGAACAAGGCTATGAACTTTTTTTTGAACTAGGTACTGCGCCATCCTTGATGAATTTAGGACAACAGCATCAAACTGTTTGGCTCTCTTCCTTCGTGTCAAAAGAGGATGATTGGCAAGGCTTGTTGAACAGTTTATCGACCCTATATATACAAGGTATGAATATTAACTGGAAAGGATTTGATAAAGATTATCCACGAAATAGAGTGTCTCTTCCAACCTATCCTTTTCAGCGACAACGTTGTTGGATTAAGTCTCAAGAATTGCCAACCAGATTCGCTGTGGCACAGCATTCGGATAATAAAGAACTTTCATCTCAATTGAAAATCACCGCGCCTTCTGAGGAGGGGCAAGTGGCACTGTCAGACAAACAATTATCATCTTCATTGACGATTGCGCCATCAGAACATAAACCTACCGCACAATCTTCTCAAATGGGAAAAATATCGGCGGAGGTAGCCCCTAGTACACACAAAACGGAAGATACATCATCTGAGCAACATGGTGTAGAAGCAATTACCCGAATTATGAGGCAACAGCAGCTAGCCATGTCGGATATGGTATCGAATGTGATTTCCCAGCAATTGGCGTTTTTACGGCGTGATAATGCTCAACCTCAAAACTCAATACATTCAAATGATAATAATAGTAAAGTCGATACTTTTCAAGTACCCATTAATATATTGACATCAAAGAATAATTGGCAGTTATTAGTCCTATCTGCGGAAACAGAGTCAAGCCTTGAAAGAGCAACAACAAATTTAGTTGAACACCTGAGGCAACATCCTGAGATCAATTTAGCGGAAATAGCGTATACTTTGCAAGAAAATCGTAAAATTTTCGACCATAAACGTATGGTGGTTTGTCGTAATGTGAATGATGCGATAAACGTATTTTCCCCTTTAGATACGAAGCGCGTTATAACACGTTACCATGAATCGGCTAATCGCCCTATTGCATTTATGTTTTCTGGGGTTGGGGATCACTACGTGAATATGGCAAAAGGTCTCTACCACACACAAACCGTTTTTCGTGAACAAATTGATCAATGTTGCGAACTGGTCAAACCACAACTGGGCATTGATCTGCGGAAAGTCTTCTATCCTGAAGATAAAAGCGGTGAGGTGGCGTTGAATGATCAAACGACAATTTCCAGTGCCCAACCACGCTTTGATTTGAGAAAAATGCTCAATCGGGAGCCTGAACCCGTCGATAAGGCTACCCAAAAATTAAACAGAACGGTATTTGCACAAACAGCCGTTTTTGTGATAGAATATGCGCTTGCAAAATTGTGGCAAAAATGGGGAATACAGCCACAGGCGATGATAGGTTATAGCCTGGGCGAATATGTAGCTGCTGCGGTGGCAGAGGTTATGTCGCTTAAAGATGCCTTATTTCTGGTAGCCAAAAGATCGCAAATGATTGAAGAGTTACCAGAGGGGGCCATGTTAGCGGTACCACTTTCAGAAAATGAGATGCTTCCCTTACTGGGAAATGAATTATCCTTAGCCACGATAAGTACACCGTTGCAGTGTGTGGTTTCTGGTTCACCTGATGCGATTATGGAGTTAGAACAACAACTTAATGAAAAAAATATACTTCATCGGCGTCTTCAAACATCCCATGCTTTTCATTCAAAGATGATGAAAAGGCTTAGTGAACCATTCACAAAACTAGCGAAAACAATTACGTTTAAATCTCCCAAGATTCCCTATATATCTAATGTCACCGGCACTTGGATTACTAATGAACAGGCAACTGACCCACATTATTGGGCTCAGCACACTTACCAGACGGTGCGTTTTGCCGACGGGGTAAGCGAATTATTGCAAGCACCAGAACGGATTCTATTAGAGGTTGGACCTGGACAAAGTTTGGGAAGTTTTGTTTTTCAGCATCCTGATATTAAAAATAGCAAGGATACAGTAATACTTCCATCATTACGTCATGTTAATGAACAACAATCTGACGAAGCCTTTTTGCTTAATAGCTTAGGTAAGCTTTGGTTGGCAGGTGTTAAAGTGAAATGGTCTGAACTTTATTGATAGTTTTTTGGAATAGGTTTATAACAAACCATAGAATCATTGGTTTTTATCAAATTAAATAATTAGAAATATTTTTATGAATGATGCCGCAAGTGTTACCGTATCTGATTTCCCGGTTGAGGTGTCCCCAGAAACAGGACGACGGACCGAGATTATTTCCACATTGTGTTCCCAGATGGCCGATTTACTGGCGACAATCCCGTCTGAAGAGGAAATTCATGTTCCTTTCTTAGAAATGGGCGCTAATTCATTGACCTTAATGGAAATTATACGAACCATTGACAATACCTTTAGCCTCAAAGTGGTTATGCGTCAGTTCTTTGAAGAATTGACTAACATTGATGCGCTAGCAACCTACATTGATCAGAATTTACCCCCAGAAGGGTCTTCAACATCTGGGCAATCTGAGTCTGAAGTGCGGCCACAGGTAAAACCTATATCGACTGAATCTAACATGAATGAAACGATCACAGAAGAAGCGATCACAGAAACAAGTGCTCTGGAATTGACTTCCCGGTTGGTTGAAAAAACCAGTAGCGAGTTTAAACAACCAAACAATTTAAATGACATGCTTTCGAGTGGGGAAGAAGCGTCTGCGTTGGAACAAATTCTTAAGCAACAACTTGAATTGGCCTCTCAAGGGATGTCTCAAGTTGTCTCTCAACAGTTAGAATTTTTGCGCCATAGCGGTTTTTCGACAAAACCATTATCGTCATCTGGACCTGATGTTCATCAAACAACCTCTCAAACCGTTGATTTTCAAGCAAGACCACTGCCAGTTGCCGATGCTTATCAGGCAACGCGCAAGTTAACCCCAGAAAAAATACAAGCGGTTGCTGATGTTTCGTCTACTTTGACGAACAAGCCGAAAAAAAAATCAACGTCTCAGAAATCTGGAGGTACCACTCCTCCACATCTTTTGAAGGCAACAGAAGTACGGGCGCGTGGGCTGACTCCACAACAACAGTGCCACTTAGAAGCATTGATTGCACGTTATACTAAGCGTACCCAAAAATCAAAACAAATGACGCAAACGCATCGTGCCGTTTTAGCTGACAGTAGAGCTTCAGTCGGGTTTCGTTTTACTACCAAAGAAATGCTATATCCTATTATTGGAAAGCGTGCTCAGGGCACAAAAATATGGGATATCGATGACAATGAGTACATAGACATTACGATGGGTTTTGGGGTTAATCTGTTTGGTCACCATCCACCCTTTATTAGCAAAGCCATCAAGGAACAGCCAAACGACACCATACAACTGGGGCCACGTTCTCCAGAGGTGGGCGAAGTGGCCGAACTGATTGCCGAACTGACTGGCATGGAGAGAATCGCGTTTAGTAATTCAGGTACTGAAGCGGTTATGTCAGCACTACGCTTAGCACGTGCTGCAACTGGTCGCACTAAAATTGTGCTATTTGAAGGCTCTTACCATGGACATTCTGATGGTACTTTAGTCGCGCCACCTATTCAAGATGGCATGCCCGGTTCTATGCCGGCTGCTCCTGGTATCCCCCAGTATATTGCCAATGATATTATTGTTTTGGAATATGGTACACCACAAACACTTGAATTAATCAGAACGCATGCCCATGAACTCGCGGCGGTGCTAGTTGAACCGGTACAAAGTCGTCACCCGGATTTACAACCAAAGGCGTTTCTCCATGAACTGAGACAATTGACAAAATCAGCGGGGATTGCCTTAATTTTCGATGAGATGATTACCGGTTTTCGTATTCATCCAGGTGGCGCACAAGCCTGGTTTGGCGTAGAAGCTGATCTTGCAACTTACGGCAAAGTCATTGGGGGCGGAATGCCGATTGGTGTTATCGCCGGTAAAGCGGCTTACATGGATGGTATCGACGGAGGTATGTGGCAGTATGACGATGCATCTTATCCACAAAAGGAAAGAACCATGTTTGGCGGTACTTTTTGTCAACATCCGCTGGCAATGACCACCGCACTAGCAACACTTAAGCATCTGAAAACGCACAGTCCTGCCCTTCAAGAACGGTTGAATCAACGTACCACGCAATTTGCCGAAACGCTTAATGCGTATTTTGAAGAAAATAAAGTACCTATTCAAGTGGCGCATTTTAGCTCTATTTTTCATTTTGAATTTTCAGGCAATATGGAACTACTGTTCTATCATCTGCTTGAAAAAGGTGTCTATATTTGGGAATGGCGTAATTGTTTTTTGTCTTCCGCACATACCGATGCTGACATTGAATATATCATTCAGGCCATTAAGGAAAGTTGCGAAGAATTACGATCTGGTGGTTTTTTACCCGCACATTCAAAAAGTGAGAAAGGATTAGAAAACGTATCAGGGATAACGAAAAGTCAAGATAAAGATAGCATTACCGAACTATCCAGTAAAGAGGATCAAGAGGGAAACCAGGTTGAATTGACATCACGGAAGGACGTGACATCGATCCCAACGGTTTCAAAAGCGTCTTCCAAGCAACCTGATAAATTACCTTTAACTGAAGCACAAAGACAACTGTGGGTTTTGAGCCAAATAGGGCAAGAAGGTTCGCTTGCCTATAATGTTTACACAACCCTTCAATTACAGGGCCCATTTCAACTGTTGGCAATGTGTCAAGCTGTACAGAAAGTTGTCGAACAGCATGAAGCGCTCAGGACAATTATCAGCCATAATGGTGATTTTCAGCAGATTTTGCCAGAATTGAAGATAGATATCCCCGTGCTTGATTTTTCAACAACGAGTGATGAAGGTCAATCTGAGGTGAATGCTTGGTTTATAAGTGAAAGCCAAAAGCCGTTTAACCTAAACCAAGGTCCACTTTTTAGGGCCTCTATTCTCAAGTTGGAAGAACAGCACCATTTGCTGGTTCTGACAGCGCATCATATTGTCGTTGATGGTTTTTCAATAGGCATCGTGCTACAAGAAATAACCTCGTTCTATTCAGCCGAATGTCAAGGCACCAAAACTCAACTGGACTCGCCCATGCAGTTCAGTGAATATGTACAGTGGCAAATACCGCAAATTCAGACGAAGGAAATGATACCCCATGAATCTTATTGGCTGGAAAAGTTCGCTGATTATATGCCGGTTTTAGATTTACCAACTGCTCGTCCTCGCCCACCGGTAAATACCTATCAAGGTAGCCGGCAAACAGTACGACTTGATGGTGAGCTATGCCGTGATCTCAAGAAGCAAAGTCAAAAACACGGTTGTACCCTATTTATGATGCTCATGTCCGTTTATACGACTTTACTTCACCGCTTGACAGGGCAGGATGATATCGTTGTGGGCATTCCAGTTTTAGGACGGCCTGAAGGGGGTGACAAGCTTGTTGGTTATTGTACCCATTTATTGCCCATAATGAGTTCTTTTGATAAAAGACAAAGCTTCTCGGCCTATCTGAAAGTGATGCGAAGTACTTTACTAGACGCTTACGAGCATCAAGACTACCCCTTCGCAAACTTAATCAACAAGTTAAATATAGCCAGAAATGCCAACCAAACACCACTGGTATCGGCACTTTTTAACCTAGATCGGCCGGTTGCAATCCCACCTATGTTTAATTTGGAAACTAGCTGGTTTTCTCAACCTATCAGTTTCATAGCATTTGATATTGTCTTCAATATCACTGAAATAAGCGATGAATTGGTGGTGGATTGTGATTACGACACCGATGTGTTGGATAAAGCGACTATTGAGCGGTGGCTTGAACATTTCCAAACGTTGTTGAAAGGAGTCGTGGTCAACTCTGAACAACAGGTTTCCCAATTGCCTCTGCTGAGTGAGCAAGAACGCCATAAAATATTGGTCGAGTGGAACAATACGTCGGTAGATTATCCAAAGAATAAGACTCTCCATCAATTATTTGAAGAACAGGTGGAGAAAACGCCAGAAAACATTGCGGTCGTCTTTGAAGAGCAACAATTAACTTACTTTCAATTAAATCAAAAAGCCAATCAATTGGCTCATTATTTACAATCTCTTGGTGTCAAACCCGATGTGTTGGTGGGGATTTGTTTGGAACGTTCTTTGGAGATGGTTATTGGGCTTTTTGGCATTTTGAAAGCTGGGGGTGCTTATGTGCCACTTGATCCGGCTTATCCGGTGGCGCGTTTGGCGTTTATGTTGGAAGATTCCCAAGTGCCGGTGTTGTTGACTCAATCCAACTTAATTGATGTGTTACCAGAAACGATGGCACAGCTCGTTTGCTTAGATACTGAGGCCAAAAAATTCTCACCATTTCGTTCGGAGAATCCTTTAAGTGTGGTAGGGCCCGAAAATTTAGCTTATGTGATTTATACGTCGGGGTCAACTGGGAAACCGAAAGGCGCGGGTGTTTTTCATCAAGGCGTTACAAATCTAGTCAATTGGTTTATAACCGCATTTCAGCTAGGGGTTGATGATAATGTTCTCATCATTTCCCCATTTAGCTTTGATTTGACCCAGAAAAATATTTTCGCACCGCTTATCAATGGGGGCCAATTGCACCTATTAGCTTCTACACACTATGATCCGAACCAAATTACCAAACTCGTTGCAGAAAAAACGATAACTTGGCTTAATTGCACACCAAGTGCGTTTTATCCTCTTATAGAGCCAAATGATGAAAATACATTTCTTAAGTTATCGTCATTGCGCTATTTATTTTTAGGGGGGGAACCTATTGCATTACCCATACTACAATCATGGCTAAACGCCACAGTTTCTCAAACGAAAATTGTCAACAGCTATGGTCCCACCGAATGCACAGATGTTTGTGCTGCGTATTTATTGGAACAACCTGAGGCCGTTTTAGACCAAACGATACCCATAGGTAAGCCTATCTTTAATGCCAAGCTCTTTAATCTAGACAAAAATTTTGAGCTATTACCGGTTGGAGTGGCGGGCGAACTCCACATTGGTGGCGTAGGTTTAGCTCGCGGCTATCTCAACCGCCCCGACTTGACGGCCGAAAAATTCCTCAAAAATCCCTTTAGCGATGACCCCTATTCACGCCTCTACAAAACTGGAGACTTAGCCCGCTATCTGCCCGATGGCAACATAGAATACTTAGGTCGCATAGATAACCAGGTTAAAATTCGTGGTTTTCGTATAGAACTGGGCGAAATCGAAGTTATTTTGACAGAGCACCCGCAGATACGAGAGGCTGTAGTTATAGATCGTGAAGATTCATCTCATTTGAAACAATTGGTAGCCTATATTGTTACTCCTCCGGGAACGCCCTCATTGGCTGCTAGTGATTTACGCCGATTTCTTCAAGAAAAATTGCCAGAATATATGGTGCCTTCAAATTTTATAGTGCTTGAAAAAATACCACTTACTCTCAATGGTAAAATAGATCGTCATGCATTGCCGGCACCCTCTGGGAATGAACTAAAAGCGGCTTATGTTGCGCCACGAACGCCTATAGAAGAACTACTGACAAACGTTTGGAGTGATGTATTAGAACAGCAAAAAATTAGCATCCATGACGATTTTTTTGAACGAGGGGGACATTCCCTGCTAGGTACCCAAGTTATTTCCCGAATCCGTGATCTGTTTTCGGTAGAAATATCCTTACGTCAATTATATGAATCACCTACGGTGGTTAGTTTAGCCGAGTCTCTCGTCAAACAGGAAACTCAACCTGGCCGAATTGAAAAAATTGCTAGATTACGCCAAAGGCTTGACAAAATGTCTGCCAATGAAATTAAAACGCTTCTTCAAAACAAAAGGTGAATGACTACTAATGACTACTATGGAAAAAACTGATTTAGCGAAAGATGAATTACTAGCACTCTTGTTGGAAGAAGAGGAAGGGCTAAATGTTCTGGAAGAGGAAGGGCTGAACGTTTATACCGGGCAAGAAGAAATCGTCGCACGGGACAAAACGGTTGGTGAACCCTCACCGGAAAAAACCGAGTTAGTGAAAGAGGAACTATTAGCACTCTTTTTGGAAGAAGAGGGGCTGGACGTTTCGACTGGAAAAGAGATTATAGCACGCGATAAAACGGTTGGTGAATTACCACTGTCTTTCGCTCAACAACGTCTTTGGTTTTTAGATCAGCTAATTCCGGAAAGTCCTGCCTATAATATTCCTGTAGCCGTGCGTCTTACAGGTATGCTTAGGATAGCCGTGTTGGAACAAACTTTTACTGATATTGTCCGACGCCATGAAGTTTTGCGTACTACTTTTACTGTGGGGCAAGATGACCAACCAGTGCAAATCATTGAAACGTCAGATTTAACGATATCGTTGCCAATTATTGATTTACAAGCATTATCTCCAGTAGAACAGCCTAGTGAAATACAGCGTTTAGCGATTGAAGAGGCTAATCGCCCCTTTGATCTTGTTAAAGGTCCTTTGCTAAGATTAACATTGTTACAGCTAAGTACTGAAACTTATGTGTTGCTTTTAACTATGCACCACGTTATATCAGATGGATGGTCAATAGCAATATTTATCCAAGAGGTAGCTGCCCTCTATGAAGCCTTTTCAAAAGGGAAACCTTCCCCTCTATCAGCCTTACCTATTCAGTATGCTGATTTTGCGATTTGGCAACGTAAGTGGCTTGAGGAGGAGGGTGTTTTAGAAACCCAAATTAACTATTGGAAGCAACAATTAGCTGGGGCACCACTGGTATTGGAACTCCCAACTGATCATCCACGCCCGGCTATTCAGAGTTTTAAAGGTAATATCGAAAAATTTGAAATCAATGAGGAACTTACAAGGCAATTGAACACGCTGAGTCAGCAATCAGGAACAAGTTTTTTTATGACCTTACTAGCAGCCTTTGTGGTTTTGCTTTCCCGTTACAGTAGCCAGAAAGATATTGTGATCGGTTCTCCTATTGCCAACCGTAATCGTAGTGAAACGGAATTTTTGATTGGTTTTTTTGTCAATACTCTTTTGATGCGTATAACTTTGTCTGAAAAGATGACTTTTCGCGATTTGTTAATGCAAACCAAACAAGTCGCCTTAGAAGCCTACGATCACCAAGATATACCATTTGAACAATTAGTAGAAACTTTGCAACCAGCACGTAACTTGAGCCATTCACCACTATTCCAAGTGATGTTTGCTTTGCAGAATGCGCCCACACGGCCATTGGAAATGTTGGATTTGAACCTTGAAGTATTGGAAGTAGAAACGACCCTCTCAAAATTTGATCTGACTCTGGATATTGAAGAAAGTGACTCAGTACTCAAGGGCACTTTTGAATATAATACTGATTTGTTTGAAGTGGCTACCATTATCCGTATGATAGAACATTTTAAAACATTATTGGCCAGCATTATAGCTCATCCTGAGTGTCAAGTGACCCAATTGCCACTATTGAATCAAACCGAAAAAGACCAGTTATTGAATAAATGGAATGAGACCCAAGTATCGTACTTACGAGAAGAACAGTGTTTCCCTCAGTTGTTTGAAGCTCAAGTTGAGCGGACTCCGACCGCAGTGGCAGTGGTATTTCAAGACCAACAAATCACCTATCAAGATTTAAATACGCGGGCCAATCAACTGGCGTACTATCTGCAAACATTAGGTGTTCAATCCGAAACGCTCGTTGGCCTCTGTGTCGAACGCTCTTTAGAAATGATCATAGGACTATTAGGTATTTTAAAAGCCGGGGGGAGTTATATACCCTTAGATCCCAATTTTCCTAAAGAACGCTTGGCTTTCATGTTGGAAGATGCTCAGGTAACGGTCCTGTTAACTCAAGAAAAGTTAGCGAGGTGGTTTAATGAATATCAAGTACAAGCCGTTTGCTTAGATAAAGATTGGGATAAAATAGCTCAAGAAAACTGGACAAATCCGATTAGTGATTTAAACAAAAATCACTTAGCATACACTATCTATACATCCGGCTCAACTGGTAAACCAAAAGGCGTACAAATTCAACACCAATCATTAACGAATTTTTTATATGCTATTGGTAAACAATTTGATATAAATGAGCAGGACATTCTTCTAGCAGTCACAACTATTTCTTTTGATATTGCTGCATTGGAGCTTTATTTACCACTGATAGTTGGAGCCAAAATAATCTTAGCCAATCGTGAAGAATCTTCAGATGGAATCCTGTTATTGGAAAAACTGAATCAGGCAGGCGTGACAGTCATGCAAGCGACCCCGGCGACGTGGCATTTATTACTTGCGGCTGGCTGGCAAAAGAGCCATCAATTAAAAATTCTTTGCGGTGGTGAAGCTTTACCTTGTGAACTCGCTAAACAACTACTGGCAAGAGGTCAATCTGTTTGGAACTTATACGGGCCAACTGAAACGACTATCTGGTCTACTCTCTACTTGGTAAAAGAACCGCAAACGACTACTCTAGAAGTGCCTGAATTGATAGGTCGTCCTATTAACAACACTCAAGTCTATATTTTAGATGCTCATTTACAATTAGTGCCTATTGGTGTTCATGGTGAACTCCATATTGGTGGCAAGGGTTTAGCTCGTGGCTATAAGGATCGCCCAGAATTAACGACCGAAAAATTTATCAAGAATCCCTTTAGCGATGATCCCTATTCACGCCTCTACAAAACTGGTGACTTAACTCGCTATCGACCGGATGGTAATATTGAATACTTGGGCCGCATAGATAACCAGGTTAAAATTCGTGGTTTTCGGATAGAACTGGGCGAAATCGAAGCGGTATTGGGACAACATGTTCAAGAGAATGCGGTTATTGTCCATGAAACCTCGGCAACGGACAAACGTTTAGTCGCCTATATCGTGCCGCATCAAGAGCAAACCCTTGAAAATACAGAATTACGTGCGTTCTTGAAAGAACGGCTGCCCGATTACATGGTTCCATCGGCCTTGGTTACCTTAGATGCCCTGCCACTCACGCCCAACGGTAAGATAGACCGTCGTGCCTTATCGAGGTTATCAGTAAGCCATGAGCGTTCAGAAGAACAATTTGTGGCTCCTCGGACCCCAGAAGAGGAACTGTTAGCCGGTATTTTCGCTGAGGTGTTGAGTGCCCCACAAGTCGGTGTCCATGACAATTTCTTTGAACTGGGCGGCCATTCTCTGCTCGCCACCCAAGTCATGTCACGAATTCGTGACACCTTTGAAGTTGAACTGCCATTGCGTGAATTGTTTGAATCACCGACGATAGGGGGGTTGAGTGAGCTTTTAAGCACAAAGTGCCGTTCCGCTGCTACGTTACCACCAGTCACACTTGTTGATCGGGAACAACCGTTATCGTTATCTTTTGCCCAACAGCGTTTATGGTTCTTAAACCAACTGGAGGGTGAAAGTGCGACTTACAATATACCAGTCACACTACGTCTTGAAGGGCCGCTTCACCAAAATGCCCTGCTCATGAGTTTACAAACCCTCATACAACGTCATGAGAACTTACGAACCGTTTTTCCAACACAAAAAGGGCAACCTGTCGTTCAAATAGTCGAAAAGCCATTCCAATTAAGTGTTTTGGATTTAAGCACTTTATCGCTTGTTCTACAACAATCGGAAGTACAACGGTTGGTAAACGAGTATGCTAATCGTCCATTTAATTTGGAAACGGGGCCATTATTCCGTGCCACTTTGCTGCAATTGGGTAGCAAATCATACGTGTTGTTGTTAAACATGCATCATATCATTGCTGATGGTTGGTCACTCTGGGTTTTGCTTCAAGAATTGAGTGTCCTATATGAGGCTTTTTTACTTGAGATCACTTCTCCCTTGCCACCGTTATCAATTCAATATGTTGATTTTGCTCACTGGCAACGGCAATGGCTCACAGGAGAAGTGCTTGAACAACAACTTTCTTATTGGAAACAACAATTAGTTGGGGTACCGACGTTACTAGAACTGCCAACTGATCAACCGCGTTCCCCAATACAAAGTTATCAAGGAGCGAATTTACCTTTTTCTCTATCGCCGAAACTGACGGAACAACTCCAACACCTGAGTCAACAAGCCGGCACCACCCTTTTTATGACTTTGCTAGCCGCTTTTGCTACCTTATTGTCTCGCTACAGTGGCCAAAGCGATATTGTTATTGGTTCGCCCATCGCTAATCGTACCCATAGCTTTCTTGAATCCATGATTGGCTTGTTTGTCAATACGCTAGTGTTACGCCTGAGCTTTGAAGACAATCCGCCCTTTATTGATGTTTTGCAACAAGCACGAAAAGTAACATTAGAAGCGTATGATCATCAAGATATTCCTTTTGAACAGTTAGTTGAGGAACTACAACCAGAACGTTCCCTAAGTCACTCGCCGCTATTTCAAGTGATGTTTGATTTACAGAGTGTTGAGATGCCTATGGAATTAGCAGAACTGACTGTAACGCCTGTCGAAGTGGAAAGCACTATTGCTAAATTTGATCTGACATTGTCAATGGAAGAAACGGCTCAAGGTTTGATTGGGATTTTTGAATACAGCACTGATTTATTTGAACTGGCTACGATAGAGCGTTTGAAAGGGCATTTTTTAACCTTACTTACGAGCATGGTAGAAAATCCACAGCAGTTAATTCATGAATTACCTTTGCTGACAGAGGCCGAACAACAACAATTTTTGGCTTGGAACAAGACGACTGTCGATTATCCTCTTGACAAAACCATTGCCGATTTATTTGAAGAACAAGTTGAACAAACCCCCAATGCTGTTGCGGTAGTATTTAAAGAGCAACAACTGACCTATAAAAAATTAAATACAAAAGCCAATAAAATTGCACACTATCTGCGTCGCAGTATCATGCGTAATGAATTTGTGGGTATTTTAGAAGAGCGTGGTATTGATTTCCTTGCCGCTATGCTTGGCATCCTGAAAGCCGGCGGGGCTTTTTTGCCAATTGATCCGAGTTATCCCGATGATCGGGTACTGTATATGGTGAACAATAGCCAAATTCATTCCCTAATTACTCGTAGCACATTATTTGCCAAAATTGCTACCGATGTAGAAAAAAGCGGTTATTTGCGTCAGGTGTTGTACCTTGATGGTGCAAAAGAACTTGGGGAGGGATACCAATTCTATAACAGTACTGAACTTGCCGGCGAACCTAAACACAACCCAAGCTGCCTTAATGAATCTATAGATATTGCCTACATGTTATATACATCCGGTTCTACTGGTTTACCAAAAGGGGCAATGGTGAGACACAATGGTGCGGTCAATCATATTTATGCTCAATTTGACCAATTAGCTTTCCATCAAAACACCGCTTTTTTGCAAAGTGCATCGTCATCGTCAGATATTTCCGTATGGCAATTTCTGGCCCCGCTACTCATCGGTGGACGGACTATCATCGTTGATTTTGAGACGGTCTGTGATTCAGCCAAGTTATTTCAGGTCATTAAATCACAACAAGTCACTTTGATTGAATTGGTACCCGTTGTCATGCAGGGTGTTCTTGAACTGGTTGCACAATTACCACCAGAAGAACAGGCACTACCAGCATTAGAGTGGGCCATGGTGACGGGTGAGGCAGTTTCAACATCACTTGTTAATCAATGGCTACAAACTTATCCTAATATTAAATTGGTAAATGCTTATGGACCAACTGAAGCCGCTGATGATATTTGTCAAGCAGTATTAGACAAACCGCTTCCCAAAGAACAAATCAATGTCCCTATTGGTAAACCTTTGGCAAACTTGAGTCTTTATGTATTGGATCCGCAGCAACAATTGTTACCTATTGGACTATACGGAGAGATATGCGTGGCGGGTGTTGGCGTGGGTACTGGTTATTGGCGTGATGAAAAGAAAACCAAAGCCAGCTTTGTCAATAATCCTCATGCCAATGACACATATAATAGCGTGATTTATCGAACTGGCGATTTAGGTCGTTGGTTACCAGATGGTTCGTTGGAATTTATTGGACGGCTTGATGATCAAGTCAAGATTCGTGGTTTCCGCATTGAGTTGGGCGAAATTGAAGCAGTCTTGGGACAATATCCACTGATAGCACAAAATTCCGTTATTGTCAAGGAAACATCTCAAACAGATAAACGTTTAGTGGCTTATTTGGTGCCAAATAAAGAACAAGTCCTTGAAAATACAGCATTACGCACTTTTTTGGAAGAACGATTACCTGTTCATATGATACCATCGGCCTTTATCACGTTAGAAGCTTTGCCACTGACACCTAATGGAAAAGTAGATCGCCGTGCTTTAGCGAAGTTATCAGTTAGCTATGACCATTTAGAAGAACAATTCATGGCCCCGCGAACCCCGGAAGAGGAATTGTTAGCCACTATTTGGGCTGAGGTATTAGATGTCTCGCAAGTCGGTGTCCATGATAATTTCTTTGAACTAGGTGGCCATTCTTTACTAGCCACGCAGGTGATATCACGGATCCGTGACACGTTTGAACTTGAACTTCCCGTGCGCGTATTATTTGAATCGCCAACGATACAAACCCTAAGCGAACACCTTGGAAACGTCCGTCGGGAATCTGCTTTACCACCAATAACTCTTGTGAATCGGAACGAGCCATTACCGTTATCTTTTGCCCAACTGCGTTTATGGTTCTTAAACCAACTGGAGGGCAACAGTGCAACTTATAATATACCAGCCGCACTACGTCTTGAGGGGCCGCTTCACCAAAATCCCCTTCTCAGAAGTTTACAAACTCTGGTACAGCGTCACGAAAATTTACGAACCGTTTTCCCAACGTTAAAGGGACAACCTGTTATTAAAATTGTCGATAAGCCTTTCCAAGTAAATACTCTTTCTTTAACGGCCTTATCGCTTGAAAAACAACAACTAGAAGTACAACGGCTGGTGAACAGCGATGCCAATCGTCCTTTTGACTTAGAAATAGGGCCGTTATTCCGTGCCACCTTGCTTCAACTAAGTGCCGAGTCACACATTTTGTTGTTAAATATGCATCATATCATTTCGGATGATTGGTCCCTTGGTGTTTTGATTCGGGAGTGGCGTGTTCTTTATGAAGCATTTGTGCAAGATCAAGCTTCGCCCTTACCACCATTGCCAATCCAATATGTTGACTTTGCTCACTGGCAACGACAATGGTTACGCGATGATGTGCTTGAAAAACAAATCGATTATTGGAAACAACAATTGGCTGGTGCCCCGGCATTACTGGGATTGCCGACTGACCATCCACGCCCACCCGTGCAGCGTTTCCAAGGTACGAGTTTACCGATTTTCTTCTCAAAAGAATTGTCCGAACAACTGAAACACCTAAGTCAGCAAAGTGGAACGACCCTGTTTATAACACTATTGTCGGCTTTTGCTACTTTATTATCTCGCTACAGTGGTCAAAACGATATTGTCATTGGATCGCCTATCGCTAACCGTACTCATAGTCAAACGGAATCCTTGATTGGTTTTTTCGTCAATACACTGGTATTACGCCTTAATTTGTCTGATAATCCGCCTTTTGAGACGCTTTTGCAACAAGCTCGACGAGTCGCACTAGAGGCTTACACTCATCAAGATATTCCTTTTGAGCAGTTGGTTGAGAAACTGCAACCTGCCAGAGATATCAGTCACTCGCCACTGTTCCAAGTGATGTTAGTGTTACAGAATGCACCTCAATCAAGTTTGGAATTGTCGGGGCTGACTTTAACCCCATTAGAAATGGAAAGCACTATTGCTAAATTTGATCTGACGTTATCAATAGAAGAAACAGATCAAGGAATCATGGGTGAATTGAATTATAACACTGATTTATTTGAAGCGACAACAATAGAACGCTTGAGAGAGCATTTATATACTTTACTCACTGGCTTAGTGGCTAATCCGCAGCAACCGATTCACGAATTACCTTTGCTCACTGAGGCCGAACAAAAACAATTATTGGCTTGGAACGACACCGCCACAGATTATCCGCATGACAAGACCATTGTCGACTTGTTTGAAGAACAAGTTGAACAAACCCCTGATGCCGTTGCTGTGATATTTGAAGATCAACAACTGACTTACCAAGATTTAAATAGTAAAGCCAATCAACTGGCCCATTACATACAAGATTTAGGCGTAAAACCGGAAGTACTGGTGGGGATTTATGTCGAGCGTTCTCCTGAGATGATCATTGGATTGTTAGGTATTCTCAAGGCTGGTGGTGCTTATGTGCCATTTGATCCGGTTTACCCGACTGCACGTTTGACGTTTATGTTAGAGGATACGAAAGTATTGGTGTTGTTGACTCAATCAAGTTTAATAGAGAAATTACCAAAAACTCAGGCGCAAGTGGTTTGTTTAGATGTGGAAGCAGATGCACTCTCACATTTAAGTGCGAAAAATCCCACCAGTGGAGTGGTACCAACTAATTTGGCTTATGTGATTTATACATCGGGTTCGACAGGTCAGCCAAAGGGTGTGATGATTGAGCATTTATCGGTTATCAATCTCTTGAACGGATTGTATCAAACCCTCTATACTCACTATAAAAATTCCCAACTTCGCGTGAGCATGAATGGGGCGTTAACATTTGATACTTCAGTGAAACAACTGATTCAACTTTTGCATGGTCATGTTCTTGATATTATACCCGAAGAAGTTCGATTCAATAAGGAAGCCTTATTAGCTTATTTACAAGCACATCAAATCAATGTGTTTGACTGTACTCCCTCACATTTGAACTTATTTTTTTCTAAGGAGCTACTCCCCAATACGAGTTCAGTACTTCATTCTATCATCATTGGTGGTGAACCTCTTGATGATTTGACTTGGCAATTTTTGCAGAAAACTGAAAAAACTTCCTTTTACAATATTTATGGTCCCACAGAATGCACGGTTGATGCCACCGTTTCAGCTATATCAAACGCACTAGAAAAACCGGTTATAGGTCGCCCCCTTGCCAACATCCAAATTTACATTTTAGATTGTTATCAACGACCTGTTCCCATCGGCGTCCCCGGTGAACTCTACATTGGCGGTGCCTGTTTAGCTCGCGGCTACCTCAACCGTCCAGAATTAACCGTCGAAAAATTTATCAAAAATCCTTTTAGTGAAGAACCGGGGGCACGTCTCTATAAAACCAGTGATTTGGCTCGCTATCTATCTGATGGTAATATTGAATACTTAGGCCGTATAGATAATCAAGTCAAAATTCGAGGATTTCGGATTGAATTGGGCGAAATCGAAGCTGTGTTGGGACAACACTCCCTCGTGCGAGAAAGTGCTGTGGTTGTCCATGAAATCTCTCAAACGGACAAACGTTTAGTCGCCTATCTCGTGCCGCATCAAGGACAAGAGATTGAAAATACGGAATTACGTGGTTTCCTGACTTCACTCTTGCCAGATTACATGATTCCCTCTGCCTTGGTGACCTTAGATACCCTACCACTCACGCCCAACGGTAAGATAGACCGCCGTGCCTTATCGATGTTATCGGTCAATTATGACCGTTCAGAAGAACAATTTGTCGCACCTCGCACACATGAGGAAGAACTGTTGGCAGGGATTTGGGCGGAGGTGTTGAGTATCTCGCAAGTCGGTGTCCACAACAATTTCTTTGAACTGGGTGGCCATTCTCTACTCGCCACCCAACTTATGTCACGGATTCGTGACAGCTTTGAAGTTGAACTGCCCTTACGCTTTATGTTTGAAAAACCGACCATTGCTGAACTAGCTGAGAGCATTGAAACGTTCCGTATGGTGGTGCAACCGATTACCACAGATATTTCAGAAGAAGAATGGGAAGGAGGAAGATTATGAAAACCATTGAAGCATTTTTGTCTCATCTTAATAGTCTCAAGGTCAAGCTATGGGAAGATAAAGAAGAGTTATGTTATAAAGCCCCTAAGGGAGTCATAACACAAGCTTTATTCACAGAGATCGCTGAACGCAAAACTGAAATTATCACGTTTCTGCGCCAAGCGACTATTGCCACACGCGCTCATCTGCCACCCATTGTGCCGTTATCACGAGATAAAGACTTACCTTTGTCTTTTGCCCAACAGCGTTTATGGTTCTTGAACCAATTTGAGAGCGATAGTGCGACTTACAACATACCAGCCGCATTACGTCTTGAGGGGCCGCTTTACCAAGATGCTCTTATCAAGAGTTTACAAACTCTCGTACAACGTCACGAGAACTTACGAGCGGCTTTCCCAACGCGAAATGGGCACCCGGTCGTTCAAGTGGTCGAGAAGCCTTTCCAATTAAGTGTTTTGGATTTAACCACCTTATCGCTTGAAAAACAACAACCCAAAGTACAACAGTTGGTGAACCTTGATGCCAATCGTTCTTTTGACTTAGAAACGGGGCCATTATTCCGTGCTACCTTGCTTCAATTAAGTGCGGATTCACACGTTTTGTTGTTAAACATGCACCATATCATTTCGGATGGTTGGTCCATCGGGGTTTTGGTACGGGAGTTCAGTGCTGTTTATGAAGCCTTCGTGCAAGATCAACCTTCACCCTTGCCACCGCTGCCAATTCAATATGCGGATTTTGCTCACTGGCAACGGCAATGGCTACGTGGTGAAGTGCTTGAAGAACAAATCCGTTATTGGAAACAACAATTGGCCGGGGCACCAGCATTACTAGAATTGCCGACCGACTATCCACGTCCGCCAGTGCAACGTTTTCGAGGAACCAGTTTACCGGTGGTACTCAAGCCAGAACTCACCGCTCAATTGAAACATTTAAGTCAGCAAGCCGGCACCACTCTGTTTACTACGCTGTTGTCGGCGTTTGCCATCTTATTGTCTCGCTACAGTGGGCAAAGCGATATTGTCATTGGTTCTCCCATCGCTAACCGCACTCATAGCTTCACTGAATCCTTGATTGGCTTTTTTGTCAATACGTTAGTGTTGCGCCTTAATCTTTCTGGTAATCCGCCTTTTGAGAACGTTTTACAACAAGCACGACAGGTAGCGTTGGAGGCGTATACTCATCAGGATATTCCTTTTGAACAATTAGTAGAAAAACTTAAACCAGAAAGGAAACTGAGTCACTCGCCGCTGTTTCAGGTCATGTTCGTCTTGCAGAATACGCCGATGTCGGGCTTAGAATTAGCAGGGCTGAGTTTAACACCGTTAGAAGCAGAAAGCGTTATCGCTAAATTTGATCTGACGTTGTCAATGGAGGAAACGGCAGACGGTTTTTTGGTCGGTGGGCTGGAATATAACACCGATTTATTTGAACGTCTTACAGTAGAACGTCTGATAGGGCATTTTAAGACTTTGCTCAATGGTTTAGTGGCCAATCCACAGCAGCCTATTCACGAATTCCCTTTGCTCGCAGAGGCCGAACAAAAACAATTATTGGCTTGGAACGACACGGCCACAGATTATCCGCGTGATAAGACCATTGTGGATTTGTTTGAAGAACAAGTGGAACAAATTCCCAATGCCGTTGCGGTGGTATTTAAAGATCAACAGCTGACCTATAGAGAATTAAATATAAAAGCCAATCAACTGGCTCATTATTTACAAAATCTCGGTGTCAAACTAGAGGTATTAGTCGGCATTTGCGTCGAGCGTTCTTTGGAAATGATGATTGGGGTGTTGGGCATTCTTAAGGCTGGAGGGGCATACTTGCCACTTGATCCAGCTTATCCAGCAGCACGCTTGGCGTTTATGTTGAAAGATGCCAAAATACCGGTATTATTAACTCATTCTACTTTAGTGAAGGGCCTGCCATCACATCAAGCTAAAACAATTTGCTTAGATACGGATTGGAAAAAATTATCACAGTTCAGTGAAAACAATTTGCTCACGGAGATGACTCCAGATAACTTAGCTTATGTAAATTACACCTCTGGCTCAACGGGTCAACCCAAAGGTGCAGAAATTCGCCACCGTGGTGTCACTCGTCTCTTATTTGGGGTAGATTACATTCATTTAGATGCCAGTCAAGTTTTTCTCCAAATGGCCCCCATTTCTTTTGATGCTTCTACTCTTGAAATATGGGGTGCTTTGTTACATGGTAGCCAATGTATCCTCTTTCCCAGCAATATTCCTACTATCAAGGAATTAAATGAAGTTTTACAAAAACATCATGTGACCATTCTTTGGTTAACCGCAGCATTGTTTAATTCTATCATTGATAAAGTACCAGACATTTTCTCTGGTATTCGTCAACTGTTGGTGGGTGGAGAAGCGCTGTCGATACCTCATATTCGTCGCGCCCTTGATGCTTTACCAAACACTCAACTTATCAATGGTTATGGTCCCACCGAAAGCACCACTTTTACTTGTTGTTATCCTATACCTAAGTTACTCGATAATAATTTGTCATCCATTCCCATTGGCTATCCTATTGGTAACACCCAAGTCTATATTCTGGATGCTTGGCTACAATCAACCCCGATAGGAGTCCCTGGCGAATTGCATATTGGTGGTGCCGGATTGGCCCGAGGTTACTTCAATCGTCCAGAGTTAACTCAAGAGAAATTTATCCCTAATCCATTTAGTCAAGAGCCAGAAGCACAGTTGTACAAAACTGGTGATTTAGTTCGTTATCGAACTGACGGCAAAATTGAATATTTAGGTCGGATTGATAATCAAGTCAAGATTAGAGGGTTTCGGATTGAATTGGGTGAAATTGAAGCGGTCTTATCACAACATCCAGCCATACGAGAAAATGCCGTAATTGTCCATGAAACCTCAGCAACGGATAAACGCTTAGTTGCCTATCTTGTACCATCTAAATCTAAAGGGCAATTGATTAACAATACAGAATTACGTGGTTTCTTGAAAGAACGACTGCCCGATTACATGATACCATCGACCTTTGTCACGTTAGATACCATGCCACTCACGCCAACTGGTAAGATAGATCGTCGTGCTTTACCAGAACCAGATAGTACTGCTCGTCCACAATTAGAAGCCGCTTACGTCATGCCCCAAACAGATGCTGAACAACGCATTGCGACCGTTTGGCAGCAATTACTACAAATTGAGAAAGTGGGTATTTATGATAACTTCTTTGAAGTGGGGGGTCATTCTTTACTAATGGTACAAATACAAAGCGAATTGCAGAAGCTCTTTAAGCAACCGCTATCCATGATTGAATTGTTTCAATATCCTACTATAAATGCGTTGGCGACACATTTAACTCAGGATAAGAGCCAAAAAACTGCTGGGGTTTTGAAAACGTCGGCATTATCAGGTGATAGCCAGGATATTGCCATTATTGGTATGTCGGGTCGTTTCCCAGGGGCTCAAGATGTTGATACCTTTTGGCAAAATCTACGCAACGGTATTGAGTCAATCACCTTTTTCTCTGAGGAGGAATTGTTGACTGAAGGTATTGAACCCAGCTTACTGAATGATCCCAATTATGTTAAAGCCTTTGGGCTGTTGGAGGATATTGAATTATTTGATGCCGCTTTCTTCGGTTATTCGCCGGGAGAAGCGGAAATCCTCGATCCACAACAACGTTTTTTCTTAGAATGTGCTGTCGGGGCGATTGAAAATGCGGGTTACGATGTGAATCGGATTAAAGGGCAAGTGGGGGTTTTTGCGGGTATTGGCGTGAGTGACTATTTGTTAAACCATATTTTTTCCCATCAGTCTCTCATAGAATCCGTTGGGGAGTTGCCACTGTTGTTAGCGAATGATAAAGACTTTTTGTCCACCCGCATTTCCTACAAACTCAACCTGACAGGGCCAAGTCTCAATGTGCAAACAGCCTGTTCCACCTCATTGGTTGCTGTTCATCTCGCCAGTCAAAGCTTGCGGAATGGTGAGTGCGACATAGCGTTAGCAGGTGGCGTTTCAATACAAACACCACAAAAAGTTGGCTACCTGTATCAGCCAAACATGATTGTTTCTCCAGATGGTCATTGTCGAGCTTTTGATGCCAAGGCACAAGGTACCATTGGAGGGAGTGGCGTTGGTATTGTGGTACTCAAAAGATTAGATCAAGCATTGGCTGATGGCGATTATATTCATGCCGTTATTAAAGGTTCAGCTATTAATAATGATGGTGCCTTGAAAGTAGGCTACACTGCCCCCAGTGTTGACGGTCAAGCTGCTGCGATTGCAAAGGCGATGAGAGAAATCGATCCGGAAACGATTACTTATATAGAAACCCATGGTACCGGAACGACCTTGGGTGATCCCATTGAAGTAGCAGCATTGACTCAGGCATATCAACAACGGACGCAGAAAAAAGGCTTTTGTGCGATTGGTGCTGTTAAAACCAATGTGGGCCATTTGAATGCAGCGGCTGGAGTGACGGGTTTGATTAAATCGGTGCTGGCACTTAAACATAAGATGTTACCGCCTAGCTTACATTTTGAACAACCGAATCCCAAAATTGATTTTGCCAACAGCCCATTCTTTGTGAACAACACATTGTCTGAGTGGAAATCGGATGGCGTTCATCGTTGCGGAGTCAGTGCTTTTGGTATGGGGGGAACTAACGCCCATGTTGTTCTTGAAGAAGCCCCACCAAGAGAACCAGCAAGCCTGGGAAGAACTTGGCAGTTGTTAACGCTTTCCGCAAAAACAGATTCGGCCCTTAAAGCGGCGGCCATGAATTTAGCCATATATCTTAAAGAACATCCAGAAATAAATTTTGCTGATGTCGCGTACACCTTGCAGGTAGGCCGTCAAACTTTCAAACATAGAGGTATGGTGGTTTGCCAGGAGATGAATGAAGCGATCAAAGTACTAGATACATTTGACCCAAAGCGCATAAGCATCTATGCCTCTGAACCTCGTGAACGCCCTATTGTGTTTCTATTTCCGGGACTTGGCGATCATTATGTGAATATGGCTAAAGGTCTTTACCAGAGTGAAAAGATATTTCGTGAACAAATTGATTTTTGTTGTGACTGGCTCAAACCGTTATTGGGCCTTGATTTGCGGGAATTACTTTATCCAAACACAGAAGCCACTAAGGAAAGTGAATCGACCATTGTCCAGTCACAGTTTGATTTAAGAAAAATGTTTGCTTCTCAACCAGAGTCTGCCGATGGAACTAGCCAAAAACTGAATCAAACGATCTTCACGCAGCCGACTGTTTTTATGGTGGAGTACGCCTTGGCAAAATTATGGATGTCGTGGGGGATAAAACCCCAAGCCATGATAGGGTATAGTATTGGTGAATATGTGGCAGCCTGTATAGCCGGTGTCATTTCACTGGAAGATGCCTTGCGTCTGGTGGCTGAAAGAGCAAAGATGATAGACAAACTACCCGAAGGTAGTATGTTGGCCGTGCCATTGTCGGAAGAAGAAGTTCTACCTCTACTAACCGAAGAACTCTCCCTAGCAATCATTAGTACCCCAAAACAATGTGTGGTTTCAGGACGATCCAAAGCAATAGGGGAGTTTGAGATAATACTGAAAGAAAAAGAGATTGTATGCCGTCGCTTACAATCCTATCATGCCTTTCATTCCTGGATGATGGACGGATGTAGCGAACCATTAGGGAAACTTATAGCAAGCATACCCCTAAAATCACCGACAATTCCCTATATTTCCAATGTAACGGGAACTTGGATTACGAAAGAACAGGCTACCAATCCGCATTATTGGGTGCAGCATACCACTCATACCGTGCGTTTTGCTGATGGAATTAACACGCTATTGCAAACACCTGATTGGATTTTCTTGGAAGTGGGTCCAGGCCGGAGTTTAGGAAGTTTTGTATTTCAGCATCCGTCCATCCAAAAGATTGAAGAGAGAGTGGTGCTTTCATCGTTACGACATAGGAATGAGCAACAGGCGGATGAAGCCTTTCTATTAAACATATTAGGTCAACTTTGGCTGGCTGGTATCCAAATCAAGAGTTCTTCCTTTTATGCTGAAGAGACACGTTACCGTCTACCTTTACCCTCCTATCCTTTTGAACGTCAGCGTTACTGGATTGAGCCTTCAACAGACATTGCTACCCAAGAGGCTTTATCGGCCTCACAGGCTAAAAAGTCAGACATTGCCGATTGGTTTTATCTGCCTTCGTGGAAACGTTCTGTGCTCCGGACTCATCTTTTGAAAACCTCTGAACTCGACCGGTATTTGGTGTTGATGGATGAATGGGGCCTCGCTAGCCAACTGGTGACTCGATTGGAACAACAAGGCCATGAAGTCATTACAGTAAGAATGGGAACCACATTTACTCAAACGAGTGAACACAACTATATTCTTAATCACCAAAACCGTGATGACTATGATGCTTTGTTCAAAGAACTTAGCACACTCGACAAGATGCCACAGAATATTGTTCATTTGTGGACTATCACGAATGATTGTTTTAATGCCAGCGGATTTGAAGAGGTTAAAAAAATTCAAGCTTTAGGATTTTATAGTCTGCTGTTTATAGCACAAGCTCTTGGAAAGCTCAATTTTACTGATGCGCTTCAACTTCTAATCGTGTCAAACTATTTGCTAGCGGTGACTGAAACAGAGATGTTGTGCTCGGCAAAGGCGACTGTACTTGGCCCACTTAGTGTTATGGGGCAAGAATATCCAAACATTAATTGTCGAAGCATCGATGTTGTTATTTCCTCATCAGAAGAAACAGAGGTTATAGATACATTGCTAATGGAAATGGCAAGTAAACACGCTGAACGTGTAATTGCTTACCGTGGTAGGCAACGCTGGGTACAAACTTTTGAACCAGTCAGATTGCTTGAACCCGATGAAGAAATATCACCGTTAAGAGAAGGAGGAGTCTATCTGATAACTGGTGGATTGGGAAAAATTGGTTTGGTGCTGGCAGAGCATTTGGCAAAAACAGTGCAAGCCAAATTGATCTTGACTGGGCGTTCAACTTTTATCGCTTCTAAGGACTGGAAGGATTGGCTGAACACTCATGATGAATATGATGATATCAGTCTCAAAATCAAAAAAATGCAAGCCATTGAAGAACATGGGGCTGAAGTTTTGATAGTCCGTGCTGATGTGGCTAATCTGCAACAAATGCAAGAAGCGATAACAATGGCAGAGGAACGGTTTGGTCAAATCAATGGAGTCATTCATACTGCCGGCGTTGTTGAAGACAGTTCATTTAGCTCTATTGAAGAAAGTCGAAAAAATCATTGTGAACGGCAATTTCAGCCAAAAATATACGGTACATTGGTATTAGAAAAGGTTTTGGAAAAGAACAAACTTGACTTTTGTTTCTTAATGTCTTCCTTATCTTCGGTTTTAGGCGGATTAGGATTTGTAGCCTATTCAGCCGCCAATATCTTTATGGACGCTTTCGCTTACCAACAGAACCGGGTCAAAAAATCTGTGCCTTGGCAAAGCGTGAACTGGGATGGTTGGCAATTTGACAACAATACGGAGCCAAGTTCCTCTATTGGAACCACAGTGGCTGAATTTGCGTTCCAAGCGGATGAAGGTGTCAATGCCTTGCGAAGAGTTTTATCCTATCCTCAACTCACTCAGTTAGTTGTCTCAACGGGTGACTTACAAACTCGGTTCGAGCAATGGGTACTACTTGAATCCAAACAAAAGGAAAGCGGGAAATCCTCTAGGCGCTATGCTAGGAATTTGACGACCCCTTATGTGGCCCCTAGTAATGAGATAGAGCAGAAGCTAGCTGAAATCTGGCAAACCCTCTTGGGGATAGAGCAAGTCGGGATACATGATAACTATTTTGATTTGGGCGGACATTCCCTGTTAGCCGTGCGCTTGATGGGGCAGATTGGACAGCTGTTTGGAGAACACCTACCTATCGCTACGCTGTTAGAAGGCCAAACCATTGAAAAACTCGCTCATCTACTACTTCGTCAGAACACCACAGACTCTTGGTCTTCTTTGGTACCTATTCAGCCAAAGGGTTCAAAACCACCTTTTTTCTGCATCCCAGGGCTGGGTGGTAATGTGATTTATTTATATGAGTTAGCACGTTGCTTAGGCATTGAACAACCGTTTTATGGTTTACAAGCGGTAGGATTTGACGGAGAATCTAAACCTCATACGACTATTGAAGAGATGGCTACACACTATATTCGAGAAATACAAACCATACAGCCGGAAGGACCTTATCTGATTGGTGGTCATTCTTTTGGTGCTAAAGTGGCTTTTGAGATGGATCAACAGTTACAAAAACAGGGGCAAGAAGTGGCACAACTGGTCATTTTTGATACAATCTCACCTCAGTATTCTAACGAACCAATAGGTGTTGATTGGGATGACGTTCAATGGTTGATGGCAGCCGCTAAAGTAGTAGAAGAGTGGTTAGAAACACCTCTTGAAGTCACTGAAACGGTACTCCAATCCCTAGAACCAGCAGAACAATTAAGCTATTTCCATGAACAATTAAAACGAGTAAACCTTTTTCCACTTGATAGCGATATCAAAAAAGTTCGGGGTTTTGTAGAAGTTTACAAGGCGAATATTCAAATGCATTATCATTATGTACCACTGGAAATTTATCCAACTCGCATTAGCCTCTTTAAGGCGGCCATTGAGGAACCTGAAGAAACTCTCTCTGACAAATTGTCTGAGATTCTACGCGAGCCAACTTGGGGGTGGAGTCAGTTGTCGACAGAACCTGTGGCTATTCATGTTGTCCCAGGCGATCATATGACTATGATGAATCAGCCTCATGTACAAGTTTTAGCAGAACAACTGAATGTTTGTATTGTATGAATCATCATCAAAAAGAGTGTAGCCTCCATTTGAGGTAAATATTTTTAAAGGTCATACCAATTTGCATTCTCTGAAGTACTAAGTTCTGAAGCATAAGTTTTATTACTTTTTGGAGTCCAAAGCTGATGCGAAGGCAATAAACAATTTTGTAACTGCCTACGCTTACGCTTTGGACTCCAAAATATCAGATAATTTGTGCTTCAGTACTTAAATAGAAGCCTAATAAACCAAGTTTCTTAAAGAAACTTTGTTTTTTAATACTTCTTGGAACGCCAATTGGTATCACACTTATCAAAAACTTGAGCATCAATAAGTAGATAAATCATTGATTTTAAATACCTACATGATGAAGTAGGAACTACCAACTACTTGAAAGGACAATATGTTAGAGATATTCCAACAACAAGAATCTGAAGTCCGTTATTATTCACGAGCCTTCCCGACTCTTTTTACCACAGCCAAAGAGGCCTATCTTTACGATACGCAGGGCAAACAGTACATTGATTTTCTCAGTGGGGCGGGTACCATGAATTATGGTCACAACAATGCTTTGATGAAACAGGCTATTATCGACTATTTACAAGCTGATGGCGTGGTTCATAGTTTGGATATGGCAACGAAAGCCAAGCAACAATTTTTGGAACAATTTGAGTCTGTTATCCTGAAACCGCGTGGTTTGGATTATAAAATTCAGTTTCCAGGGCCAACCGGTACTAATGCCGTTGAAGCTGCCCTGAAATTGGCCAGAAAAATAAAAAAGCGATCCAATGTGATCGCTTTTACCAATAGTTTTCATGGCCTATCAACCGGCGCTTTGTCTGTTACTGGTAATGCCTTCTATCGTCACGAAGCGTTTGTTAATCGATTAAACGTGTCATTTGTACCTTATGATGACTATTTTGGAAAAAGCGTTAATACGATTGACTATATCAAACGATTTATTGAAGACAGCAACAGTGGTGTTGATTTACCTGCTGCTATGATTTTAGAAACAGTCCAAGCCGATGGAGGAATTAATGTTGCGACAGTGTCGTGGCTACAACAATTGGAGCAAATTTGTCGAAAGTTTGATATCTTACTGATTGTCGATGATATTCAGGTTGGCAATGGGCGAACAGGGCAGTTTTTTAGCTTTGAGCGTGCGAATATTCAACCGGATATTGTCACATTGTCAAAGTCTATCGGTGGGTTTGGTTTACCCTTGTCTCTGGTGTTGATAAAACCAGCATTGGATCAATGGCAACCCGGTGAGCATACAGGTACATTTCGAGGTAATAATCTTGCGCTAGTGACGGCAACAGAGGCCCTTCATTATTGGAAAACTGACAATTTTTCTGATTCTATCAAACTCAAAAGCCAAATTCTTGAAAAAACGTTACAGGGTATTTTAGCACACTATCCGAAACTTAACGCACAAGTGAGAGGCATTGGTTTGATTTATGGGTTAGAGATTTCTGTGCCAGAAATTGCACAGGCCATTGCTCGCGAAGCGTTCAATCAAGGATTGCTCATAGAACGGTGCGGGGCAAAGGATAATGTTTTAAAGTTTCTGCCGCCTTTAGTCATTGAAGATGAGGTGCTCAAAGCGGGTTTGGAAATAATGGAGCAAAGTATTAAATCAGTCGTCTGACAGTCTAATTTTCCACTTGGTAAAGAATGCGAAATTCAGTTATACTAAACAAAGGAGATATTATGGAAATACAAACCGTTGGTGTTATCGGAGCCGGCGTGATGGGAGTTGGTGTCGCGCAAAATCTGGCTCAAACCGGGCATCAAGTTGTCCTCATTGATATTTCGGAAGATATTTTGGCGCATGCCAAACAAGAAATTAAGAACAACATCCGTTTTCAAGGTTTCATGAAGAAAAGTGTTGAGGATCCGGAAAACACTTTGCAGAAAATTACCTTTACCACCGACTACCAATTACTCAATAAGGCCGACTTTGTGGTTGAAAATGTGGTAGAAAAGTGGGACATCAAAAAAGATGTCTACGCAAAAATTGATGCAATATGTCCAGAACATTGCATCTTTGCGGCCAATACATCCGCCATTTCCATTACACGTATTGGCTCTGCCACTAAACGGCCCGCTAAAGTGATTGGTATGCACTTTATGAATCCGGTGCCGATGAAAAAAACGGTTGAAACCATTCGCGGCTACCATACTTCTGATGAAACGATTGAAACCTCAAAACGGTTTCTGGCTCAAATGGGTAAGGATTGTATTCTTGTGAATGATTCTCCCGGTTTTGTCGCAAACCGGTTGTCTCACCTTTTCATGAACGAAGCTGCAAATCTCGTTATGGAAAATATTGCTGATCCGAAAGACATTGATGAAATTTTCAAAAAATGTTACGGACATACAATGGGGCCTTTGGAAACTGCTGATTTAATCGGACTTGATACGGTTGTCGAGACTCTGCAAGTCTTGTATGAGAGTTATCAGGATTCTAAATTCCGCTGTTCTCCGTTATTGACAAAAATGGTTGATGCCGGCTTGTATGGTCGTAAAAGTGGTCAAGGTTTTTACACTTATCAACGGGTGTAATTGTACTCCCTTACAACTGCAATGAGTGTGACCTCAATTTACATCAAACGGGAGGTCACACTTACTGCAATAACTTAAATATTGCGTTTAACTCGAACTTAAAAGGTAATTACATGACCACAGATGAAATTCTGGAAAAAACGAAGTCGTTTCTGGCTCAATTTATCAATGTCAACGTGGCGGATGATGAAGAACTCTTCGCGTCAGGTTTAGTAAATTCGCTGTTTGCTATGCAACTGGTGTTGTTTATCGAAAAAGAATTTTCCATCAAGGTTGAAAACGAAGATCTTGATTATGATAATTTCAGAACCTTGAACGCGATTGTTGGCTTTATTGAAAAAAAAATCTGAGAAATACCTCCGAGGTTTTCAAAACCTCGGAAGTCTAGCTCATAAAAAATGGAGAAAAAATGGAAATTGAACTAACCCCTCAACAAGTACAGGAACAGGACATTTTCAGAGCTTTTGTTTCTGAAGAGATTGCACCTTATGCGGATCAATATGATCAAGACGAATGTACGCCCGATGAGGTGATTAAAAAACTCGCGGAGATTGGCTATTTAGGTGCGATAATCCCTAAAGAACATGGTGGACAGGGGATGGATGCGATCACCTTTGGCCTTCTGTGTGAGGAAATTGGGCGAGGTAGTGCTTCGTTGCTAAGTTTGTTAACTGTTCATGGCATGGTTTGTCAGGCGATTCTTAAATGGGGGAGTGCTTCTCAAAAAGCAAGTTGGCTCCCTAAATTAGCCACAGGTGAAGCTATCGGGGCTTTTGGTTTAACCGAACCCAATATCGGTAGTGATGCTAAAAATGTCGAAAGCACTGCGCTTTATTCCAATAATTCGTATGTTTTAACGGGTGAAAAGAAATGGATTTCTTTTGGACAGCTTGCCAACTTATTTTTAATTATTGCCCAATGTGATGGCAAACCATCGGCTTTCCTTGTTGAAAGAAATACACCGGGTTTTTCCACCGCTCCAATTACTGGATTGTTGGGATTTAGATCGGCGATGTTAGCCAAAGTGCATCTGAACAAGTGCCAAGTTCCAGAAGAAAATTTGGTTGGCAAAGTAGGTTTCGGGTTTTCCCATGTTGCCGGTGCTGCCTTGGATCATGGTCGATATTGTGTGGGTTGGGGTTGTCTGGGACTGGCTCAAGCTTGTTTGAATGCCTGTCTCAGTTACACGAGTGAGCGAAAACAGTTTGGCTCGTTTTTAAAAGGACACCAGCTAATTCAGCAAATGATAGCGGAGATGATTACTAACATCAAAGCGGCAAGGTTGCTTTGTTATCATGCTGGTTATCTGAAAGACAAGGGTGATCCGTCACTAATTATGGAAACTTCGATAGCTAAATATTTTGCTTCTCGAATGGTAAGCAAAGTGGCGGATGATGCGGTGCAAATTCACGGTGCTAATGGTTGCAGCAGTGACTACCCAGTGCAAAGGTATCTGCGAGATGCTAAAATCATGGAAATCATCGAAGGCAGCACTCAGATGCAACAAATCATCATAGCCAAATCTGGTTATCATAGTTTTGCGTTAGAGAAAAGAAAAGCCCGACAAAAGGAGAAAACATGACAACTGAAAGTTCTCCCCAAAAAAGCGAGCAGAAGGTCAAATGCGTCGTTTGGGATTTGGATAACACATTATGGGATGGAGTATTGTTGGAAAGTGATCAGGTTTCTCTACGTGATGGAGTAACGGACATTATTAAAACGCTGGACAAGCGTGGTATTTTGCAATCAACTGCTAGTAAAAATGAATATGACCATGCCATGACACAACTTAAGGCGTTTGGTTTGTCAGAGTACTTTATATATCCGCAAATTAATTGGAATTCCAAAGCGCAAAATATTGAGACGATTGCCAGAAAAATCAATATAGGTATTGACACTTTTGCCTTTATTGACGATCAACCTTTTGAACGGGAAGAAGTTAATTTTTCACAGCCGGACGTGCTTTGTATTGATGCGGCGGATATTGATAAATTACTAGATATGCCGGAAATGAATCCTCGTTTTATCACAGACGATTCCTCCAAACGGCGGTTAATGTATATCAGCGATATAGAGCGTGACAATATAGAAGAGAATTTTGTCGGCCCGAAAGAAAATTTCCTGGCCACCCTCAATATGGTATTAACCATTGCACCGGCACAGGAAGATGATTTAAAACGGGCCGAAGAATTAACGGTACGCACCCATCAATTGAATACCACTGGGGATACTTACTCTTATGAAGAATTGGATCATTTTCGTCAGTCTGATCAGCACATCTTATTGGTTGCCAGCCTTAACGACAAATATGGAACATACGGCAAAATTGGTTTGACGCTGATAGAATGTAATGAGGATGTGTGGACAATCAAACTCTTGTTAATGTCCTGTCGCGTCATGTCAAGAGGTGTTGGCAGTGTGATGATTAATCACCTCAGAAATGAAGCGAGAAAAAACAATGTTCGTCTGCAAGCGGAATTCATCTCCAACGACAGAAATCGGATGATGTATATGACGTATAAATTCGCCCATTTTAAGGAAAAGGAAAAAATCAACGACCGAGTCATTTTAGAAAATGATTTAAGTCAAGTTCAAAAATTTCCAGAATATTTAACGGTTAATATTTTTTAACGGTTAATCATAGTCCACGTAGCTGGTATTTGATAATCTGTTTTGCGCCAGTGAACGCCCAATGTTGAAAATAACAGTTTATGATTAGACTTGTCCCTTAATAAGTAAGCGTAAACCCTTGAAAATACTAAATATAAAAACGATATGAATCAATAACTTAGCTTATTAAGGGACAAGTCTATTGTAGGAGCGAACATAAGTGTTCGCCCTAAATATAGGATGAAAAATGCTCAAGCTTTTGGCAACATATTTAACACCACACAACCAATTGTAAGAATTTCTCATGTTAATTGAATTGACTTTACTCAGCAGTGCTGTGGCTTATTTGTTAACACGTCACAGGGACCAATCTCCTCCAAATAAAAAGTCGGTATCGGCAGATAGCGTTCAACCGTCACACACAAAGGGCTTCAGTCCCAAACAACTGTTCAAAGATGTGAAAAGTGCCCTGAGCGATGATGAACGTCAACAACAGTTAATCTCCAGCACCGGCAAAGAAATGCAAAAAGCCCAACAGGATGTCAACCACGATATCATGATTTCGGCCGGGGCGGTCGCGACGGCCTTATTGGGAACGGTATCTCCACTGTTTACTGTGCTGAGTGTGATAGGTGTGTTATATTTATCACGCGATGTTTTTCGCTTTATTTGGCGCGATATCAAATCCGGACGTATTTTTAGCACGTTTATAATTGGCGGAATTATGACAGTAGGCATGATTGTTAAAGGCCATTTAATATTGGCTGCCATGGGGGGATTGATAGGTGGATTCCTAGTTAAAATTATTGAGAAAACCGAAGACAATTCCAAAAAACAATTGGTAAATGTTTTTGGCCACCCACCACAGGTATGGATAAAAAAAGACGACGTGGAAATACAAGTCGATTTTACCAGCATACAGGCGGGCGATATTGTGATTGTCAACGCCGGAGAAATCATCCCTGTAGATGGTCAGATTCATGACGGTTTGGCCACCATCGATCAACATATCCTCACGGGTGAAAGTCAGCCAATGGAAAAAGCTTCCGGGGATAAGGTGTTTGCCGCTACACTGCTGCTGTCCGGGCGCATTAGCATCTTGGTTGAAACGGCGGGAGAAAAAACAGTTGCAGCCCAAATCGGTAAAGTGCTCAACAATACTCAAAACTATAAGGATCAGCTGGCTATTCGTGGAAAAGAAATTGCGGATAAATTTTTGCCCATCGAATTAGCTATCAGTGCCGTTACTTGGCCACTGATGGGAACGGATGCAGCTATAACTATACTCTGGTCTGCCCTAGGTAGTAACATGATTTATGCAGGTCCACTCACTGTCCTGTTTTATCTACAAATTCTCTCCCGCCACGGCATTTTGATCAAAGATGGGCGAGTGCTGGAATCGCTACGCCAAGTTGATACTGTGATCTTTGACAAAACGGGTACCTTGACTTTGGAACAACCAGCGGTAGGCAAAATTCACAGTTTGGGTGACTGGGATGAAAACACTTTGTTAGGCTATGCGGCGGCGGCTGAATATCGTCAACCTCACCCGATAGCTAAAGCCATTCTGGATAAAGCTGCCAGCAGAAACTTAGAACTGCCCAATTTAGATGCAGCCAACTATGAAGTAGGCTACGGCATTAAAGTCACGATTGATGGGCAATTGATTCGGGTCGGTAGTGCCCGTTTTATGACCCGCGAAGGTATTGAACTATCAGAAGTCGCCCAAAACATCCAAACCCTCGCTTCGGCAGAAGGTTTTTCGCTGATTTATGTTGGTATCAATCAACAACTTGGTGGTATCTTGGAAATGCACCCCAGTATCCGTCCTGAAGCTATTGAAATCATTCAGTATCTGAAACAACGCGGTATAAAACTTTACATTATTTCCGGAGATCATGAACATCCCACTCGTCGTATGGCAGAAACTTTGGACATCGAGCACTACTTCGCGGAAGTTTTGCCAGAAAACAAGGCTAAATTGGTTAAAGAACTGTGTGAACAGGGCAAATTTGTTTGTTTTATCGGTGACGGCATCAATGATGCGATTGCTCTTAAATCTGCCCAAGTTTCCATTTCCCTTAAAGGGGCTTCCAGCGTAGCCACCGATACGGCCCAAATCATCTTGATGGATGGGACCTTGAACCATATTGAATTACTGTTTCACCTTGCCGATGAATTTGAAAACTCCATGCGCACCAACTTCCTCTTCACCGTTGTACCCGGTATTATCTGCATCGGGGGGGTGTATTTCTTGCACTTTGGCATTGCAACTGGAATGATGATATACTATGGAAGCAGTATTGTCGGAATAATTAAGACCATGATGCCACTAGCTTATCATCAGGATGATAAGCCGAAACAACTGCCGCTGCATAGTGCAGATTAGGCGATTTCCAGAAAACAAAGTACCGCTGTCAAGGTAAAATACTCTCTTATCAGCAATTCTAATAGTCTGTAACTATTTGATTTTACAGCTAAAAAAATTACAATTTTTCCTAAAATCGTCTGATTTAGGAGTGAAAATGGGTGATTGATTGATTTAAGTGATTGATTTAAAAGTGTTTGAGACAATTAGAATTGCTGACTCTCTTATCCACTTACAGCAATAAGATAAGGAGTTGATTTTGAGTGAATCTAAGGTGATTTCCTGAAAAAAATATACCTTCGAGGCTAAAGTTTTTTCTTTAAAAAAAACTTTAGCCTCGAAAATAATGCGCCACGACGGTTGCGGTTAAATAAAATACCCACAAATCATAACTAGTACATTGTCAAATGAATTTGGTCTGGTAAAATATTCTCCCCACATATATGAGAAAATCCAATGACTAAAAAATATATTGTCTGTTTGACAACTGATGAACGTTCAGAATTAGAAAATCTGGTAAATAAAGGAAAAATCGCGGCTTATAAACGTCTTCATGCACAAATTTTACTTAAAGCTGATATAAGTGAAAAAGGGCCAGGATGGACTGATAGTCAAATCCGTGAAGCTTTCGATGTCAATATAAAGACAATTGAACGGCTACGGCTACGTCTAGTTGAAAAAGGTTTAGAAGGTGCTATAAATCGAGCGAAATCCCAAAAAAAAAGTACATTTAAGATAGATGGCGAAGTTGAAGCACATCTTATTGCTTTAAGTTGTAATGAAGCACCAGAGGGAAGGAGTCGTTGGACATTACGCTTATTAGCAGATAAGATCGTTGAATTGGAATACATAGATAGTATATCTCATGAAAGTAGAAGTCAAGTTTTGAAAAAAAACCAAATCAAGCCATGGCAAAGAATGGTGTATCCCTCCAGATGAGAATGCAGAATTTGTCCATGGAAATATAAAAAACCTTATGACGAGGCTCATCCAATCGTGTGCATGGATGAAAGTAGTAAACAACAAATAAAAGAAGTACGAGAACCGATTTATACACCTGGCCACGTCGAACGTTATGATTTTGAATATGAGCGTAATGGGGTAAGTAATTTATTTCTATTTTTTGAACCTTTAGTTGGTTGGCGGCATGTTGAAGTAACCGATCAGCGAACCGCTATTGATTGGGCATATCAAGTACGTGATTTAGTAGATGTTGATTATCCAAAAGCAGAACGTATTACTTTAGTTATGGATAACCTTAATACTCATTGTGCTGCTTCTCTATATAAAGCTTTTGAACCTTCAGAAGCACGTCGGATTTTTGAACGTTTAGATATCCAATATACACCCAAACATGGTAGTTGGTTAAATATGGCTGAAATAGAATTAAGTATCTTGAGTCGTCAATGTTTGGATCGTCGAATTCCAGATCAAGACTTCTTACGAACCGAGGTGGAAGAATGGGTCAATGATCGTAATGCTCATTCTTCCTCTATGAATTGGCAATTTAGGACTGAGGATGCCAGAATAAAACGACGAAGACTTTACCCGACACTTAATGCTTGACAGTGTACTATAGTTCTTCGCAGATGAAAAGGTATTTTTAAAAAAATCATATGTTATAACCTACATTTCGCAGTTATAAAATCGAAAAAATTAAATTGATATTAGTTGTTGCAAAAACTTTCAAATCAATTATAATTAAGTACCAAATTATTAGTCTAATAGAATAAGGAAAAATGAAAATGCAAAACAACTTAGATGGGTATAAAAAAAACATAGAGACTTTACCCTTAATAAAACATTATCTATCTGAATTAGGGGTATATGAACTATTGAAAAAGTACGTCGAAAAAGGACGTAGTCAGGAGGAACCCGCTGAAGGCTTGAGTCTTTTAATTATGAATATCTTGAGTTCAAACCAACCCCTATATAAAGTTGAAGAATGGTTACAAGCGTATCAAGATGAATCTTTTGATTTCGGGAAAGAGGCATTAGGATTGAATAAAGAAGTGTTGGCATTTAATGATGACCGGTTTGCTCGAAATTTGGATAAGTTATATCAAGCAGATCGAGGTAGTTTGATGGCGGAATTATCAGCCAAAGCGATCGAAATCCACGAACTTGAAACCATTCGAGGTTTCCGTTTTTCTTCAAAAAACGGAAACCTCGAAATTATTCATAATGATACGACTACCGTTACCTTTTCCGGTGAATACAATCAGAATGAAGAACTTGGCATACAACTTAAACGGGGATATAACAAAGACGGTCGCCCCGATTGTAAGCAAATCGTATTTGGTTTAAACATCACAGAAGACGGGAATGTACCTATAAGCTACCAGGTTTATGATGGGAATACCTCAGATAATAATACTCATCAAGTTAATTGGAATGAATTGAGAGAAATGATTCAAGATGAACAATTTATCTACGTAGCTGATAGTAAGCTGTGTACTCTGGAAACGTTAAATTACCTGGATTCAAAAGGGGGTCAGTTTATAAGCATATTCCCCAAAAATCGTCAGGAAGTTAAGGCGTTCCATGATAAACTCTGTTGTGGAAAAGTTGTTTGGAAAAATACCCTAGCGGTTCCTAACTCCAGAAAACGAACAGAAACAGTCAATTATCTCACTTGTGCTGGCGAAACCACTCGTGAAGGGTATCCCATTTTATGGGTCCATAGTGATGCTAAAGCCATTAGTGACTCTCATCAGCGTCAAAAAAAGGTGACAGCCAGTGAAAAAACTTTAAAAAAACTCGCCGGAAAACTTAACCGTTATCATTTGAAAACCGTTACAGAAATAGAAGCAGCCGTGCTGAAATATTTAACCGGAACAAAAGAGTATTTTAATTACCAGATCATTGCAGAAACTCAAGTGGTTAGGAAACAAAACCAGCGTGGCCAGCCTGGTAAAAACACGAAATATGAAGAAAAAACGAAAACGATTTACCGTTTAGAATATCAACTTAACCAAGAGGCTTTAAATAAAGCATCACTTTTGGATGGAATATTTCCTCTGGTTCATAATGTGATCAATTTGACCGATAAAAAAATACTCGAAACCTATAAGAAACAGCCCTACTTGGAAAAACGTCACTCCACTTTTAAAAGTGTTAATCAGGTCGCACCGGTGAAGAAAAATACGCGCATTGAAGCAATGTTATTCCTTCATTTCGTGGCACTTATGGTTTTAAGTTTAATGGAACGTAACATACGCCTTAGTATGGCTGAACAAAATCTTGAAAAGTTGCCCATTTTGCCACAAGGAATGAATACGAAAACACCAACATGGTCAAATCTGAAATATTTTTTTCATCAAGTATATGCTCTGATCATTACAGAGGATCAAGAGATATTAAAAGTCACTCTCAAAGGTTTAAGTCACTTACACAAGAAGGTTTTGAGATTGCTCAATGTGCCTTTATCAGCTTATGATATAGCGTGTCAAGATTGGTGGCGATTTAGTCTCTCCTCTTAGTTTTTCAGAATGTTTTTCAAATTTTTATTTGATATTTTTTTCCTCTTAACTGCGAAATGTAGGTTATAATAAAAAGTTTTTCTCTAATCAGTAGAAAAGCACATGAAATACATACGA
>JAOZSV010000496.1 GCA_029939505.1 Thiotrichaceae bacterium
CAAGTTTTTTCTGTAAAAAAACTTGAACCTCGAATCGAATCCTTTAGATTTGGAAATGCCGTCCAACGCTTTGGAATCGGAGTCCAACGCTTCAGCTTTGGAAATTCCGTCCAACGCTTTTATAAATTAGTGCTTTGACAACACTGCACTTTGTTTTTCAAGCAATTGACTAATGCCATCCTTAGCAAGACTCAACATCGCCTGCAACTCATCAGGGCGAAAAGCATGTCCCTCCGCTGTGCCTTGAATTTCAACATAAGCAAAGCCGTCGTTCATAACAATATTCATATCTGTCTCAGCATCAGAATCTTCTCGATAATCTAAATCTAAAATAGGTACTCCCTTATAAATGCCCACTGAAACGGCAGCAATCGCACCATGAATGGGATTATTGCTCACTTTTCCTTTTTTAAGCAAATACTGTATCGCATCGACAAGGGCAACATAAGCACCTGTGATAGCGGCGGTGCGTGTACCTCCATCAGCTTGAATCACATCACAATCAACCGTCACAGTTCGCTCGCCCAAAGCATTTAAATCCAACACTGCCCTAAGTGTGCGCCCGATAAGGCGTTGAATCTCTAAAGTACGCCCACCCTGTTTTCCCCGACTTGCCTCACGAGACATTCGATCATGTGTAGAACGAGGCAACATACCATATTCCGCAGTCACCCAACCTGTTTTTTTACCTTTCAAAAAACGAGGCACACGCTCTTCAACACTGGCAGTACATAAGACTTTGGTATTTCCAAATTCTGTTAAAACGGAACCTTCGGCATATTTCGTATAATGACGGGTTAGTTTAATTCGACGAAGTTCATTAGGAGCACGACGACTGGGACGCATAATATTTCCTTTCTAGTAAGTTAATGGTGAATGGTGAATGGTTTCGAGGTTTCAGTTTTTTTCCAAAAAACTGAAACCTCGAATGGTGAATGGTGAATGGTGAATGAATGGTGAATAATTTATAATCCGAGGAGGCTCTTGCAAAACTCTGAACACACGAGGTTTAAGAAATCCGATTTTTG
>JAOZSV010000162.1 GCA_029939505.1 Thiotrichaceae bacterium
TAGTCGCTCTCTCAACATCATCAATATAATCAACAATGGGTTTATCATATTCATCTATGAGAATCACCACTTTTTGTTGAGTTTTTATCGAAATCTTTTTAATTAACTCGAAAAATTTGTCCTTAACGAAGCGGTTTGAAAGAACAATGTCATATTCTGCGGCAATATTATCTAAAAATGACAATAATGAGGCTCTAAATACTTCGTCAGTCGTGTATGAAATATGGTTGAAATCAATCACAATAACTGGATAAGACAGCCATTCAATCTTATCATAGATATATAATCCCTGAAACAAGGCTTTATTGCCGGAAAAGATTTCAGATAACGTCGAAACCAGCAAAGATTTTCCGAAACGGCGAGGGCGGGAAAGAAATAGGTATTTGCCCGCCTGCAACAATTCGGCAATTTTTTGAGTTTTATCAATATACAAATACCCTTCTTTGATCATTTCGGAAAAGGTTTGAATACCGAGAGGTAATTTTTTCATCATTATCAATGCCATTGATACTTAAAAACTTCTTAAAAATCAAACATTTAAAATAATTGCTTAAGGATTTTTGAAAGAGAGGTTACTGGAAGCGACGCTGGAGCGCGATATGCATTTCCACGAGCTTGGGAACGAGAGTAAAAAAGGATTTGAGGATAACGTTTAAGGATTTGAGGATAACGTTTTTTGAAGAAAAACGTTATCCTCAAAAGGAGTGACGCAGAGCGTCATGGAAGGCATTCCCAACGAGGATGTTGGGAACGAGAAAACGAGAAAATACCTGTTTCAAACCTGCAAGTTTTTGAAAACCTTGCAGGTATTGACGACATTCTTTGGGAGACTAATTTTTTGGAGTGATCTAATCTTTAAATGTCTCATCAATATCGGCATCAGCCAAACTTCGAGGCATTAAAGGAAGTAGTTTCAAAGCTAACATGGTTGCAAATCCTGCAATAGCAAAACCACTGATGCCTAACATAATCTCCCAACCACTGGGAGTATAGGGATGTACAGTGGCATTATCAAAAAAGCCCGAACTGATGATTTCCTTCCCCGGAAAAATATTCAATGGATAGGCTTGTCCACCAATGATAATGACATATAATAAGCAAAATCCACCTATTATCGTCAACAGAGAGGCTAATCCAATACTGATACGGCTATGAGTAAACCTCTCATGGTAAAGAAGTAATAGGGGCAATATCGTTCCTAAAAAGAGATAGCCACCCCAAAACAAAACCGTATAAATTCCCCCGCCAGCCAAAATAAAGTATTCTACCCCATGACGGCCTGTAAAATAAAGATGAGTGAGATGATAAACCAGCACAAAGTAAAACACACCGGCAATAAGTACCCCTAACAGGGTTTTTGGTCGATGGAGTATGCCTTCCCCCAGTGAGCAATGCGTTCCCCAACAATCAATGAGTAACACAATTAAAAATACCGCCAGTCCCAGGGAGAGGGAAAGAGCAATAAATAGGGGTGCCATAATTGCCGCATTATAGGCTTCACGGGCGATCAAAAAACCAAAAATGGAACCAGTACCCGTTGTCAGTATCAAACGCCAGATAAACGCGAACAACCCGACTGTGGGATAATAACGCTGCATACGCCGTTCCATCATAAACCACAAATATAAGACACAGATTGCTACAAACCCATTATACAAGATGATATTCCAAGCAAAAATGGATTTAAAGTTATAATGGGTCATCGCAACTAATAAGCGATCTGGGCGACCTAAATCTAACAATAAAACACTCAACCCACCTATGAGTAAAGTGATCGCCAACAAAGCGGATAAACGAGCCAGAGGGCTATAAAATACTTTGCGAAAGACTGAGCTAATTGAAGCGACATTCAGCACACCCGATGCGGCTAAAATCAAGAAAATCGCAAAAATATGTGGCATCCCCCACACAATTTGATTATCCATACCGGTGATAACATGTCCATGATGTTCCATGTTATAAGCGGCAAACAACCCCAGTAAAATAAAGAAGGACAATACAGCCATTCCCACGTAAAAACCGAGACTTTTACCCTCGATGACACAAAAATTCACATTTTTCATAATGACAGCCCTTGATAACGTACTCCCGGATTCAGTTGCATATCAGCTCGCAAAGCAGTGCTACTGACTTCTCTCAACTTTTTGTAAATTTCACTATTAGGATCTTTAATATCCCCAAATAGCATCGCCCCATGACCTGTTTTTTCACAAGCCTCCACGCACGCTGGCTTTTTTCCATGCCCCAAATCAATCCGATGAACACAGAGATTACAAGCCTCTACAGTGCCTTTACCCCGTGGCGTATGGGGCTTCTGATTTTCTAAAGCCTCATGGACGAAAGAACGTGCTTTGTAAGGACAAGCCATCATACAGTAACGGCAACCAATACAAATATGTCTATCAACTAAAACAATGCCATCTGCACGTTTAAACGAGGCTCCCGTTGGACAAACGTCTGTACAAGGGGGATTCTCGCAATGTTGACACATCATAGGCAATGAAAATTCCCTGCCCGTTTGCTTATCGCGCAAGCCGATTTTGCGAATCCACTGAGGCTTAATATCATCTCGAACATGTTCAGTCAAACCATGCTCAATCGTACAAGCGTTGGTACAGATATTGCATCCTTCAGAACACTTGTTTATATCAATGAGCATTCCCCAACGTTTATCCGAACTAACAGAGCCCTCATGATAAGCCTGAGAGACACTATATAACAGAATGCCAGGGGCGACTACTGTCATGCCTGCAACAACCGCAGTGGTTTTAAGAAAGTCACGACGATTTTGAGTAGGTGATAATTCTTCGTTCATATACAAGCTTTCCTATGTGTCATGCCTATTACTCAATAGTTGAAGTCTAAAGCGTTTGAAAAATAAAATTCAAAAGTTTTTTGAAGAAAAATTTCACCTTGAACACTTCCGACTCATTACCGATGTGGGATGATGAAACCTAAAATTTTCTTCCAGTTTATAAACTTTAATAAATTCAATAATTTATACAAGGTTCATTTTTTTAGATTGATAAGATTTTCATCACCGCACTACCGAGAAACGTAATGTTAGTCCCCAATCCATTGATTTAATACAGCCTCAAGCGTTTCCTTCTTAAACGGCTGCCTATTTTCATTAATGCCCTTCCATAACTCCCATGTAAAGCGGCTTTTACCCCTATCAATGAGTAATAACATGACTTTGTGAGAGGTATCACCGCGGTGCTGTAAATCCACTCGTCCTACAGTACCCAGTATATTCATTTCAACAGGCTGGAAGACAACTTGATGTCCCCCAACTATATCCAATTCAAGTGACTCTATTTCATAATCACCACCTATGGGATCAGACAGCGTTACTTTACCGTATTCGTTGAAACTCATGTAGCCGTTTTTAACATGTTCAGACAACCAAGTTTCGATCTTTCTATAAATATTCCCGACTTGCTTTTTCCAAACATCCCGTTTTCTTTCCCAATCCGGCATGGAAACCGGCTTTTGCGTGGCAAGTGTTTTGAGTTTATTAGAAAGAGGAGTCGCTGCGACTAAGTGTGACACTTCAGGTGCTACTACTTTTGCCTTAGGTTCAGGTTTTGCTTTTGCCTTAGGTTCAGGTTTTGCTTTTGCCTTAGGTTCAGGTTTTGCCTTAGGTTCAGGTTTTGCCTTAGGTTCAGGCTTTGCTTTTGCCTTAGGTTCAGGCTTTGCTTTTGCCTTAGGTTCAGGCTTTGCTTTAGGTTCAGGCTTTGCTTTTGCCTTAGATTCGGGCTTTGCTTTTACCTTAGATTCGGGCTTTACCTTTACCTTAGATTCGGGCTTTGCCCTTCTAGTCTGTTTTTTAGTCGCAGAACCAATTAATTCATCCAACACCAACGTCTTTCTATTTCTTACTTCAAAATAGCCATGTTCTTCCGCAAAATCGACAATCGGATTATTAATAGTGACTTTCTCAAAAGCTTTAAGGGCTTCCAAGTTATTCTCAAATAGCGAGACATCTGCTTGGACGTTATACATTTTTCCTTGACCAAACAGTTTGACCCCTTTTCCGATCCTTATAAAACCAATTTCCTTGAGGGAATTTAAATATTCCTCAATTGACAGGGAAATTTTTGAAAATTCCTTTTCCGACACGCCAACCATTTCTTCCATTCTCTTGATTCGATTCAAGTTATGGAATTTTTCGATTCTCGTTTCAAAGCGATGACGCTTTTTGGAATAAACCCATAATGACAGTCCTTCATCATGAGAAAATGATTCCTTATCAGGAATAAGGCAATAAAAGCTCTCATTAGAACGAAAACCATGATAATCAATAATTCGTCGAGCGAACCTTTCAATATTTTCTAGTGACATTATTTTCGGTTCCTATTCTATTGTAGGGGCTATTGTAGGGCGTAGGCGAACCTAAATGTTCGCCTGTGTAAAATAATTTATCTGAACGTCTATAATGCGAATTAAGAATAGTTTTTTTGGAGTCCATTCGAGGAGTTTTTCTTCAAAAAAACTTTCGCCTCGAATGGATTCCATCACTATTGTGATGTGCTGGGTGTACCTAATAAATCCAATTTTTTGATCGGAGCGATTTCATTCTTCAGAGACGAATGTTCATCCAGAGACGAGACTTCTTCCGGGTGACTGTTATGACATTGGAAACAATCAATTGTGACAGCTGCATATTGATGACAACTACGACAAAAATGCGCGGTACCCTCATTGACGTTGGGATAATTGCCGTCGGCATCGGGAGTCACATGACAATTAATACAAGCGAATAAACTTGTTTGTATGTCTCGTATTCCCTGACGCATAGTCTTATGACGAGAGTGTTTAAGAAGCAAACCATGATTACGGCGCATAATCTCAATTGACTTAACACAGGATTGCTCAGCAGAAACGCTTTCTTTAGCTTTAGGCGGGGTTGGTATGGATATACTCCCGCTTTTAACTGGTTCAGCGGCACTGACGGCTATACTCAACACGATTCCTAGAATAACTTTTAAAGTACTCGCTAAATAATGTGTTTTCATATTAAAAAATAAAGTGTGATTTTAACTTGAGGTGAATATAGCGTTTTCAGATTATTCAAGCCAAACCGGCCAGGTTTTTAAGACAAGACCCCTGGCCGGTTTAATTTCTGGGATTAATTTCTTATTTTTAATCCGAAATATTATGTGATCGAGTCGAGGCTAATGTTTTTTCTTTAAAAAAACATTAGCCTCGACTAAAGTTTTTCTTCAAAAAACTTTAGCCTCGATCATTAGGCTCTAATATAATCGCATCGCCAACAAGTTGATGGACGCTGATAATTTGATCCATATCAAAACCATAATAAGGCACAACTTTGGTGAACTGACTTTTGCAAATCGCACAAATAGTGGCCATGTGAGTTACTTGATGATCATCAGTCACTTGTTTTAGGGCTTCCATACGCGGCAATGCCCCTTTGACACGTACTTCCATCAATTCGTCAGTTAATAATCCGCCACCGCCTGCACAACAATAGGTTTCATCATAAATGGTATCATAAGGCATCTCGTAAAAATGGTTACAACAAGCCTTGATTACTTCGCGGGGAATCACAAATTGTCCGCCTGGCTTGTTACCCATGCGAGTTGCCCGTGCCACATTACAGGAATCATGGTAAGTTATCCTGCGATGATCATTGGCAGATTTATCCAGTTTTAACGCGCCCTTTTGAATCAAATCATAAGTAAATTCGCAGATATGTTGCGGTATAGGATAACGCTGATCGAGAAAATCAAATGGTCCAGCCAACGTATTCAAGAATGCATAAGCCACGCGCCAAGCATGTCCACATTCACCAAAAACGATACGCTTCACTTTTAGATCAAGCGCCGCTTCACGGATACGCATTGATACTCGGCGCATGTTTTCATAACTGCCGATAAACATGCCAAAATTACCTGCCTCAGACGCATGAGAACTCATTGTCCAAGAAATGCCGGCTTGATGAAAAACTTTTCCATACCCAATTAAACCATCAACATGGGGTTCGACAAAAAAATCGGCAGAAGGAGGTACAAATAGTATTTCTGCGCCTTCTTCATCTAAGGGCAAGCGTACATCGACTCCCGTTTCATCCTTAATATCTTCTTCCAAGCCTTCTAAAGTATTGCGAATCGCGGGACCAGGTAATCCTAAATTGTTACCAATTTTAAAGACTTTTTCAATAATTTCATTACAGTATTTTTGCCCATAACCCACAGCATCTAATATTTCGCGGGCGGCCATAGATATTTCAGCCGTATCTATTCCATAAGGGCAATAAACTGAACAGCGGCGACATTGTGAACATTGATGAAAGTAGTTATACCAATCATCAAGCATGTCTCTGGTTAAATCCTTTGCGCCGACTAATTTTGGAAATAATTTACCTGCTAAGGTAAAATAACGACGATAGACTTGCCGCAATAAATCTTGTCGTCCAACGGGCATATTTTTAGGATCATTCGTTCCTATAAAATAGTGACATTTATCCGTACATGAGCCACATTTGACACAGGTATCCAGGTAAACACGCAAAGAACGGTATTTGGTTAATAATTCACCGAGTTTGTTAATGGCGACTTCTTGCCAATTATCAACCAATTCACCAGGATAGCCCAACGATTCTTGCATCCCAGGTTTAGACACAAAAGAGCGACTATCTTTCATCACACCCTGTTTTATGACAGGTACAACCGGATAGGGTCTGAATGCGGGCGTTTCAAATTTCGCTTTAGCCATAACTCCTCCTTAAGCTTGCGGTGTTTCAAATTGTTTAATCGCCCAGGGCGCAACGTGGCGTTTTTCCCGTGGATTATCCACTTGATTGCGACCTGGACTAAAAAAGACACCTGGCGCGTGGAGTAATTTACTAAACGGAAATACAATCATTAATAGTATAACTGCCGCAAGATGTACCAATAACATACTATCTGTGGGCATTTGGTATGCAGGCAGTTCAAAGTTTTGCCATTGAAAACACATTACACTCAACATGAACGCTTTAAACTGTACAATATCTGTGCGCGTGACAAAGCTCATCAATACTCCACTAACACCAATCACTAATAATAAGATGAGCATTAAGTAATCCGAGGCACTGCTAATATAGCGCATCCGTTCTACAAACAAACGACGTGCTAATAACCCTAGCAATCCGAAGAGCATGATAAAACTGCCATATTTTCCAAAGGGCTGGATTAATTCTACCAATTCCCAGATTGGAAAGATAACCCATTCTGGAGCAATGAAGTAGCGCAGATGCCTGAGTAATACAACCCATAATGCGCCATGAAATAGCATCGCAAATAGCCAAATCCATTTGTTGGAACGAAATAGGCTTTTAAATAGTATGACTTCTAATAGCATACGAATAACAACGCCACCTGTGGTTAAGGGGGCAGGTGTTGTGGGTATTTTCAAAGGGGCAGGCGTTTTGGCATATTGAACGATTTTATAGCCCACCCCCATTGTTAAAATCAAGGTTGCTACATAAAATGACACCGCATAAAACGTAGTCCAACTTTCCATAAGTGCATCCTTTTGACCTCTCCCATCTTTAATATCAAAAATGGGAGAAGAGTGGTTAATTTTTAGATACAACCGGTCGGCTTTGGTAAACCTGCAAAACGGCAAGCTTGTTTAGCAGGACCATAAGGGAACAGTTCATAGAGATACTTGCTGTTGCCTTTGTCTTTACCCAATTTCTTGCCGATCGCTTTCGTCAGCACACGTACAGCAGGGGCGATTTGATACTCATCGTAGTAGTCACGCAGAAATTTAATCACTTCCCAATGACTGTCGCTCAGTTCAATATCATCTTGTCCGGCCAATATTGCGGCTGCTTCCTTACTCCAGTCTTTTAATTCGGTTAAGTAACCCTCTTCATCAAGTTCGACGGCTTTTCCGTTGACTTCAATTGTTGCCATTATGTATTTTCCCCATTTTTAAAAATGAATTGCAAAATGCAAGATTTTCAAGAAATATTTCGTCTTGCGGAAAGCGATACTACAACCACGCTTGTACCGTTTTATTATCAACGGTCAAATCGACAAATCCTGCATAATCGACAGTCTTGATGCCATCAATGACATTGTCTGTCCGCATACCTCGCGCCTCTACATCAGGCACTAAGACATAAATATTTTTGCTTTTTAAGCTATCCGTGATAAGCGACTCAAAGCGCGTTCCCTTGAACGCGCCATAAATGCCGTCTTCAAACAACAAAACGCTATGACCTGCGCGAGCGAAACGCAAACAAGTTTCTAGCGAGTTAGTTTCAAACGGTGATTTATTGATAGTATGTAACATCCAATTTTCCCCTAATTAGAAACTTAACACGACATCTTGTTGTTCCATTAACTGGGCTATTTCTTCTTGATTGACTATTGAAATAGAAGATTTTTCCTTATAATCATCATCTTCATCTTCATACACCAGTTCCATCAAGTCATCAGCCGTTAAACCACGTTCATCTAGGGACGCTTTATCCACATAGATTTTATTGACATCATAGTCACCCAAGGCAAGGTAGGTTTTAGAGAAATTCTTCATACCTGCCCCAGAATCGACTGATGTTTTTTGGTCTTTCTTCAATTGATAAACGCCGTCATCAATAAAAGCCAAACTGACATCTTGGTCAAACGCTGCCCCAATCAACACGACCTCAAGCGATTCTAACGCATAGATAGTGCCATAGGGGGCCTTGCGGTTCACATATAGGAACTTTTTGATCACTTCGTCTTCCATCTTATGCCCCCTTAGTCTCCAAATACGACTAATCGTTCAGATTTAATGCCAGCCTCAATGAGTTGGCCTAAGCCAGAAATGTGGAATCCTTCAGCGATATTGCTGGCATCTTTGCCTTGACGCTTCGCTTCATTTTCATCTAGCATACCACGTCGTTGCGCTGCTGCGATACAGACCACCAAATCTAGGTTATATTTTTTCCCTAATTCTGTCCAGCGGTTGACAATATTACGATCATCTTGCGGTGGCACCATTAAGCGCGACGCATTATTAACACCATCATGGTAAAAAAAGACACGAAAAATCTCATGCCCTTTTTCCAATGCTGCTTTTGTAAATTGATAAGCAGAATCAGAGGATTGGTGTTGATATGGTCCTTCATTGACCAAAATACCAAACTTCATTATTTTAACACTCCTTTTTTTTAATTATGAATTATGAATTATGAATTGGATTTTAGTAACAATGAATTAATGAATTATCGCAGACATTTAGAAACCAAGTTCTTTTAAGAATCTTGGTTTCTCAGTCCAAAAAAGGAGTTCGAGGTTTTCGTTTTTTGAAAAGAAAACCTCGAAAACGCTTTAGCTTTGTCAATTCCTCCAAAAAACGCCCAAAGCTGAAGCATTGGACTCCAATTTTAACACTTAATTCGCATGAACAGTATAACAATTAATAATTCACCATTCACAATTCGAGGTTTCAGTTTTTCAAAGAAAAACTGAATCCTCGAAACCATTAGAAACGAATGTGCGCCGAAGCATTCAAACTGTTACGTGCCCCACGCCAGTCATCAATATGGTACTTGGTAAAGGGCAATTCTGTTAATTCAAAGAAACGAGACCAACCAATTCGTTCTACCCAGTCAGAGAGACGTTCCCAATCTTTCGCATCATTCTTGTAAACATGCAGAATCTTTTTGAGAATCTCTGCGACTTCTGGCCAACGAGGTGGATTATTAGGAATACCAGCGGCCACTAGCTTATGGAAAGTCGGCTTTCCACGAGCATTGGAGTTTTTACCCCCCACCCAAATAGCCAGCTTTGAATTTTCTGGATCATTAATTTGCATCGGTGGACAAGGTGGATAACAAGCACCACAGCAGATACATTTTTTCTCATCCACTTCTAACGAAGGTTTACCATTCACCACTGCTGGACGGATAGCGGCGACAGGACAGCGTGCCACAACTAAAGGACGTTCACAGACGTTGGCAACCAAGTCATGGTTAATCTTCGGTGGCTTGGTGTGTTGAATGTTAATGGCAATATCTGCTTGTCCACCACAGTTGATTTGACAACAAGAAGTGGACATGTGTACCCTGTTAGGCATATTTTCGTGGGTGAATTCTTCGTGCAATTCATCCATCAACGCTTTCACAACGCCAGAGGCATCGGAAGCGGGAATATCACAATGCAACCAACCTTGCGTGTGGGCAATCATAGTGACAGAAGGGCCAGTTCCGCCAACAGGAAAACCTTCATTTGTCAGTTTATCAACAAGTGGCTGCACCTTGGCTTCATCGGAAACCATAAATTCAATATTGCTGCGAATAGTAAAACGAACATGACTTTCAGCGTATTCATCCGCAATATCACAGAGGTTCCGAATCGTATATAAGTCCAACTGCCGTTGTGTACCTGCACGCACCGTCCAAATTTTATCGCCACTTTTTGCGGTGTGACACAACACACCTGGGCGAGGACGTTCATGGTGTTTCCATGCACCAAAATTTTTAACCATCAGGGGGTGCATGTATTGAAATGGATCAGGTACCCCGCTTTCTATGGGCATCCGTGGCATAAATTGTCTCCTCAATCAGTTATCAGTTATCAGTGAATAGTGTTCGATGCTAATTTTTTTGAAAAAAAACGCCTCGAATGATTCACCATTAATTTAAGCGGCTTTACGTTCATTCCACTTTTCAGCTTCTTCATCCCAATCATCCATTCTGACATAAGAACTTATACGAGGTTCAGATACCATGCTGGGATCAACATCCAAACCAACTTCTTCAAGGAAATTGGCTAAACCGATACGATCAATCGCTTCTCCTATCCGCTCATGTTCTAACGCATTTTCTGCGAAGAAATCAATGACGTTTTCGGCAAATTCCTGGAGCCCTTCGTAATCTTCCTCTTTCTCCAGCTTCATAAATGGCACAATCACCGTACCCATTGTATCACCAATTTTCAGGGTACGCTTACCACCGATGAGAATCGTCACACCTTTGTCATCACCAGGAGATAACGCTTTAGTCATCACATTAATGCAGTGCATGCAGCGCACACAGTTGCGGTTATCAACCGCCAAGCTGTCGTCATCATTGAGCGACAAAGCTTGGGTTGGACAACGAGTGATCACGTTGTCAACAACATACTTACGCCCTTTTTGCGCGACAAAGGCTTTGACTTCATTCTGATCGACTTTCATGTCATCGCGCCATGTGCCAATGATGGAGAAATCAGCCCGTTGGACGGAGTTCATACAGTCGTTGGGACAGCCAGACACCTTAAATTTGAATTTGTAAGGTCGTTTATGTTCATGATAATTCGCTACATTATCACCAGGTTTATAATACCTGCTCATACTTTCGCATGAGACCAGACTATATCTTCATCCTTTTTCAGTTATCATCAAAGGATGCTGCCCGTTTCGGATCCGCTTGAATCCTACTTTCTTTCGAAATAGTCGTTGAACTGGTTTCATTGTATTTAATGAAACTTAGCTGCTGATTGCCCAATCCATTGTCTTTTTAAACATTCGCATTTGCCGTTACCGGCTATGCTGTAGTGCCAATGGCTCTAAGGGTTTTCCAGCAATT
>JAOZSV010000497.1 GCA_029939505.1 Thiotrichaceae bacterium
TTTTCCTGTTCATCGGCAGGTGCCGCTTCAGGCACGACTTTTTCAGGAGCAGGAGTGATCTCTGGTGTTGCCTCTTTAGGTGCGACAACAGGTGCTGCTTCTGGTGTCACGACTTTTTCAGGAGCAGGAGTGATCTCTGCTTCAGGAGCAGGAGTGCTCTCTGCTGCCTTTTCAGGGGCAACCTCCGCTTTTTCCTGTTCATCGGCAGGTGCCGCTTCAGGCACGACTTTTTCAGGAGCGGGAGTGATCTCTGGTGTTGCCTCTTTAGGTGCTGCTTCCACCTTTTCAGGCGCATCTGCTGGTGCAGTCACCGCTTCTTGTGGCTCGGACACTGGCGGCACTTCTGGTGTTGAATCATCAGCAACAGCAGCCAACATATATTGCACAGCCCGTTTTACCTCTTCATCACTCAGTTCAGCCTTACCCCCTCGTGGTGGCATAACGTTTAAACCGTTGATGGCATTGCTAAAGAGTGTCTCTTCGCCTTTGGCAATCCGCGCTGCCCAACCGGCTTTATCGCCGAATTTTGGTGCCTCAAGTACACCTGGTGTGTGACAAGCCATACATACGGTATCATAAACTTCTTTACCTGATTTATCTGTAACAGGGGCTTTGCTAGGTGCAGTTGTTTCGGCTACAGAGGCAACCTCTTCTTTAATATTGATTTGACCAATCGGCTTCATCCGTTCATTACGCATATCAGCTGGTTCATCCTGGGCGTTCTGGAGTAAAAGACCATCCATTAGCAATATAACAACGATGATTACTGCTGCAATGACCCCTAATCCAGTCACAATGCCAAGAGATAAATTCCTAGCAGCTATTGTATCTTGTTGACTCACTCTATTCTCCTCTTTAAGAAATAATTGTTGTCCAGAAAAATTTTTCTTTAACTACTCAGTTTTTTAGCTAAAAAACGTTGGGCTGCAAAGTTAATGTTGGATACCAAAAAACATCCAAAGTTAATGTTGGATACCAAAAAACATCCAAAGTTAATGTTGGATACCAAAAAACATCCAAAG
>JAOZSV010000361.1 GCA_029939505.1 Thiotrichaceae bacterium
CATTCACTATTAAACATTCACCATTAATTTCTCACAAATTTCATCTATCTTATTGTTTTCTAAAGAAGTTAAATCTTCTGCCTTCTTTTCCAAGGCGATAATATTTTCCGGAGTTGTATTATCAAATGCGGTATTTTCTACGGGTAATTTAACTTGAAAGCGATAATAATTGCTACCCTGTTTGGCAGAAAATATTTCCCTTAATTGGTAATCCACCGTTTCGTTATTCCCGTTGATCATCAACGTGAGAAGTGGACTGATCCATTGCATTAAACCCCAATTGACTGCATCTTGATAAGTAATTTCCTCCGTTCCTGTACCCAACGACACCATCAAAATATCTGATTGATTGAGTTTCAGGGCTTCGGTAAAAGCACACATCGCAGGGTTATTAGCAATAATGCCGCCATCGACTAATGAATAAGCGGTTTTATTATCAACCATGTTTAATAGTTTAAAAGGCTCAAAATAAGTTGGTGCTGCGGTAGTGGCACGAACGGCATATTTCATTTTAAAATTCTTTTTCACCCATTTTTTCGCCAATCTGCTTTTAAAGAAAAAAGGCTTTTTTCTGTTCAAATCATAACTGGTGAGTAAAATATCCGTTAGCGCTGCTTTTAATTCAGTTTCCCCACAGTATTCCTGTAAAACCTCTTTAAGTCCTTGATAAGAATACTTTTCATCAAGTATTCCCAAACCGGTCATCGTTGATTGCCAAATACCTTGTGAAAATATCTTATGCCCTTTGTTTTTAAAAAGTTTGACTAAATCTTCGGCAGAATAAACCGCTTTTCTGGTTTGTCTATTGGGAATGTTTAAACCAACTGCTATTATGCCGCCTGTCGAGGTGCCAGCGACTAAGTCGAAAAGTTCGTTAATTGCTTTACCAGTGCGTTTTTCAATTTCTACTAATATCAGTGCGGGAATAATCCCTCGAATACCACCACCATCAATAGATAGAATTTTGTATAATTTGTTTAACATATCTCCTCAAATTGTGAATGTGTTTAATGGTGAATGATGAATTGTAAAGCAAAGACTATGAAAAAAAACATCACGCTTTTTTTAATCGCGCTTTGTAGCGATTTATATGCAGGCTCAATGCCGATGCCAAGTCAGTATCATAATTTGGATCAATATCAACAAGCACTCCAAATTTGGGAAAAGGTCCAGATGGCGCAGACTTTTATCCCATTGTCTCCAATGCCGACACCAAATCAGTATCGTAACCAAGATCAATATCAACAAGCCATCAAAATCTGGGAAAGAGTGGGCAGTTCTTATCGGGCTAAGAAAGTTAATGTCATCGGCGAAATCGTGCGCTTACCATTAATGCCGATCCCTTTTTATTATAGGAAACATGAACATTATCAACAAGCATTACGAGCTTATGTGAATGTCTCCAAAAACATTATCGCACAATATTCATACATTCAGCCGCCACCCATGCCTACGCCTCTTCAATATCGTCAATTAGAGGATTATCAAAATGCTTTAAAAGTTTGGAAAAGTATTTTTGAGTAGAGTTTAAGCGTTTTTGGAGTAACGTGAGAAATTGAGAAATCCGATTTTTTTCAAAAATCGGATTTCTTGTTTAAAAAAAGGTGATATAATACAAAACATGAGCGAAACACCACCTAAAAAAATCATTAAATGGCATGATTTGTTCGGATTAAATTTGAAAGACTTCTTCACAGATTCCAATTTTGAAGTCAAAACAGAACAAAACATGTCATTGAAAGCACAATATGTCGATGTACTCATTATTTCAAAATCAAACGGAAAACCACTGGAGAAATTGCCTGATGGATTTGAATTTCTAAGAGATCATAACATATTAACGTACAAATCCTTGAATCAATCTCTGGATCAGTGGACTATTATCGAAGTACTTGGACATTACATGAGCTACCGTAAAATGGTGAGCCCTCAAAAAAAGTTATTACCTCAATCGAAGTTTCAAGTTTATGCTGTTTGTACTAAATATCCACAAAAGCTGTTAGGTTCTGAAAAACATTTTGGCAAAGAGATTAAAACGATAAAACCGGGAGTCTATGAAATTCAATCACCATTCATCGGTTCAATCATCATACTCGTTCTCAGCCAAATGGCCGAACAAGAACAAAATGCCTTATGGCAATTATTTAGCGGTCATGCGCGAGGCTTTAAATACGGCGATGCCCATTATCATTGGCAAGTACCGGAAGATAAATTATTACTGAACCAGTTGTATCAACTGTATTTGAAAGGAGGGGTTAAAATGTCTTACACTTTTGAAGAATTTCACCGTGATTACACCATGCCCTTTATTAAATCGGTGCCGTTCGAGATGAGATTAAAGGGAATACCGTCAGAGATAAAATTAGAGGGAATGCCGCCAAAAGAGCGTTTAAAAGGGCTCTCCTCGGATGAGGTATTTAAGCAGTTTACAACAGATGAGCGTTTAAAAGGGCTGCCCCCGGAAGAAGTGTTTAAGCAGTTTACACCTGCTGAAATGGAAGCCTATTTGCTTAAACTGAAAAAGAAGAGTCATTAGAGACTTTTCTCGTTCCCATATCCCTGTTGTTATAATGGTGGGCAATTGCCCACCCGATGTATTTTAGAGAAGAGGTTAAGATGACTTTTGAAGAATTTCACCGTGATTACACGATGCCCTTTATTGAATCGTTGCCGGTTGAGATTAGATTAGAGGGAATACCGCTAGAGGATCGTTTAAAAGGGCTGTCCCCAGAAGAGCGTTTAAAATTGCTGTCCCCAGAAGAACTTTTAAAAGGGCTCTCCATAGAAGAATGTTTAGAAGGAATCTCCATAGAGGAAATAGAAGCCTATTTGCTCAAACTGAAAAAGAAGAGTCATTAGAGACTTTTCTCGTTCCCATATCCCTGTTGTGATGATGGTGGGCAACATTGCCCACCCTACAGGTATTTTGGAGTCCAAACCTTCAGATTTGGGCGTTTTTGGAGTCCAACGCTTCCGCTTTTTCTTGAAGATAATCACCAAATTCTTCAAGATCATTAATTTCTCGTGTTGTCGCGTTTACGCGACAATAAAATGTTTTTTTGCCCTTTATTTTATAAAAGGCGTTTTGGCTCGCTTTTTTCACTAGAATCGCACAAATTTGTTTGCCTTCACTTTCTTCAAAGTTGATTGTGATATGTTGAGCGAAAGGTTTGCCAATGCGCTCCCAAATTAAACTGGTGAGTTCTTGCTCAAATAGATCGATAGGGCTTCTTTTTTGCCCTAATAGGGATAAGTCATTTTCTAGTCCATAAATATCCCCATTATCTTCTACGCCAATTAATAGCGTGCCACTCGACATATTATGCGTTTAAGCAGGCCGCGTCCGTGAAAAACCGCCGTAAC
>JAOZSV010000362.1 GCA_029939505.1 Thiotrichaceae bacterium
TTCAAAGGATTTCTTAAACATCGTGTGTTTCTTCGAGCTTAGAAATCCGATTTTTTCAAAGGATTTCTTAAACATCGTGTGTTCAGAATTTTGCAAGAACCTCCTCCTATGTCAACGTATGGAGTACAACGCTTCAGCTTTGTTGCTAGGAAAATGTATTCCCTAAAATGTATGCCCTCGTATTCCCCCAGTAACGACTACTGCTTCTTCTTCCCCACTGGGAGGCGGCGAATGTCCACGTACACCACGACGTACCAAGGCATCGCCTTGTGCTAATGCTTCTTTCAACATTTTAGCTGGCAAATATCCAATGATTTCAGACACTTGTTGATATGCTTCAAAAAACAACTTGCCACTCAATTCGCCATTTTTTTCCTTTTCCATTGCTAGGCAAGTTGCTTGCAAAAGCCGATAGAAATTGTCAGGTAACTTTTGTGAGAGTTTGGGATAACTCGGCAGTTTTACAGATTTAACAACCCGAAATCCACCTGTGAATTCTTGATGATTGGCATCGGCTACCACAACACGGTAGGATGTATTAGCCTTAAAAGTGATCGCTTCTGTTTTCATAACAGGAACAAAAGTTTCTTGAGTCAGTAATACTTTGTCACGCTGTTTAATTTGCACTTGATAAGGGGGAGTACCGCGATACCATTGTAAATATAAAGGGCGTTTTCCAGCTATTAAGACTGTTCCACTCTTCACATTAGCCAATAGTGGCATAGAAAGTGTTTCTTGCCCAACCCTGTTCACTTTACCATCTGTCAGTTTATGCCAGCTTTCAAGACACTGCTTTACCCAGGAAGACATTTCGCCTTCAGGTAGTTGATGGGCAACGTCAATTTTAAATGGCGAATTTTCATGCGTCACTTGAACAGTTCCACCACGTAAAATAAGTTCAATGGAATGTTGCGCTGTGTTGACGGAAATTTCATCCCCGATTTGTAGTACCGTAAAAATTTCGACAGGTACTTTTTCATTGCCTCGCTTAATCAGGTAATTTTCGCGCTGGCTATCGAAAGAGTTAATCCAACCTGCATCAAGTGCAAGGGCATGGACACTCCATAACCCACTTAATAATACTATCCAAATACCTACCGTTTTCATGATTGACAGACTCCTATAGTTTATTGTTTTATAATAATTATAGTATAGGACTTTTTTTGGTTTTAGTCATTATTTCGGCAAGTCTGTCATTTTTCGTATAATTGAGGCTAAGAAATTTGGATTTAATATCGACAATGCAAAGGGCAACCATAAAGGATTCGAGGTTTGAGTTTTTTGAAAAAAAACTCAAACCTCGAATGCCCCTACAACAATCAATATTCTTATGTCGAGTGACGAAAATATTCATAAGTAGGTAGGCAAAAGTCTTTTCGAGGTCAGAAATCCGATTTTTGGAAAAAATCGGATTTCTTGAGAGCTTTATGGTCACAGCCACAGCCAAAGCTGAAGCGTTGGACTCCAAAAAGTCTTAAAACTTTTAGTGTCCATCCGAAAACGGCTTTTAAAATCCCAAAGTTGATGTTGGATACCAAACAATGGGCATCTTGGAATCCATTCGAGGCTAAAGTTTTTTGAAAAAAAACTTTAGCCTCGAATGCTTTAGCTTTGGAGGTGTTTCTGGATGGAGACTATGTAGGGGCAATCCCTTGTGGTTGCCCTGAGTACAAAAAATGCTATTTTTCCATAACAAGTGGCAAAGTGATTTCTATCGTGACACCAGGCTCAACTTCACGATTATACAAGCGGCAAGTTCCCCCACTACTCCACACTAACTCGGAAATCTTTGACAATCCCAAACCCATACCTTTGACTTCACCCGTAAAATATTTTTCACTCTGATAATACGGTACCCACACTTTAGCAAGTTCTTTAGAGGCGACAGATTGACCATCATCACTCACAGATAAAATAATCGTTGTGAGGTCTTGATGCTTTATTGACACTTCTATGATAGGGGATTGTTGCGGATGAAATTTTTTTGCATTGGTAAATAATTCGCGTAACACTAATTCTATTGCCAGATTAGAAAATGCTAATGATTTATTAACCAAGCTATCAGCGATATAAACAGAAACAGTACCAATTTCCAAATCTTCTTTAATTTCATTTATCAACGAGGAGATTTTAAATAAACTGAAAACATTTTTTTCTTGGAGTAATTGTGAGGAATCGACATATCGCAAAATATCCAAGATTTGATCTTGTAAGCGTTTAGCACTTTCCTGTGCAATTTTAAGCAGAGAATGCGCTTGTGAACTGGATAAATCTATCTTCGTTTGCTCCAAAATCTGTAAGCCGATCAATCCATTAAGAGGCGCACGCAACTTGTGCGAAACAAATGTTTGAAAAGTCCACATTTGCCGCTGTAAATGAATTTGCTCACTGACATCACGCAAATGCACTAACTGATTCCTACCAGTTCCACCAAGTAAATCCAAAATATCCACTTGTAACCACAGTGATGGCTCACTGTCGGATTCAGGACGCACCAGATAACGTGTCATCGAACCCACATTAGGTTTAGGCCAATTTTCCCAAGCGGCGGCAGGTTCACATTTAAAATTTTGGGTTTCGGCATGTTTAAGAAATTTTTCGGAGAAAGCATTTTCACTCAACAATCCTAAATAAAGACGCGCTCCCGAATTAGCATATTGTATCGTGTCATCAAGACCAATCAATAAGTAGCCATCATCAGATTGTTCAACGGTCCATTCAAAGCGAAGACGCTCTGACAACAAATGGCGATAACGATTAAGGCGAGTAATTGTACGAACACGAGCGAGCAATTCTAATTTATCAAAAGGTTTAGTGATAAAATCATCTGCGCCAGCCTCTATTCCAGATAAACGTACTTTACGATCTGAGATGGCAGTCAACATGATGATCGGCACTTCTGCTAACTGTGGATGAACTCGCAAGCGTTTACATACTTCAAATCCATCCATTTCTGGCATCATCAAATCTAACAAGATTAAGTCTGGCATGATTTCTTCGGCGATTCGTAATGCTTCTTCACCATTGGCGGCAAAAGCGAGTTGATACTTTTCCCGTGCCAGTAGCATTCCAAGCGCTTCACGCCCATGTTCATCATCATCGACTATTAATAAACAACTTTCTTTTTGCATAATAATTTACTCTAAGAGCAACTCAACATTTTATATCGGACTGAAATATTCTTAAATAGATTATAAATCAGTAAGTTATCATTTTTTGAGTGTTCTAAATATTTTTTTGAATCGTGTTGAATTTGAATCAGGAAAAAATTTGATATAATGAGTCTCTTGCAAAACTTGCTTTTTCAAGTTGAGATTTAGAAATCGAGGCTAAAGTTTTTTTGAAGAAAAAACTTTAGCCTC
>JAOZSV010000363.1 GCA_029939505.1 Thiotrichaceae bacterium
ACCAAAATGAGCAAAGGTTCAAACAATCCCAATAAAACGCCAATCAATGTTTCCAATTCACGCTCTTGCATAATCGCGGCACGCTCTAACATATTTTCAAGTTTCCCACTGCTTTCACCACTCATAATTAAATGTAATGTCATGGGTGGAAATAAACCACTTTGTGCTAATGCCGCATGTAAACTACTTCCTTCGCGAACTTGATTAGTCGCGTTAATAATGGCTTGACGTATAAGAGAGTTAGAAACGACTTGCGCTGTGATATGCAAAGCCTCTAACATTGGCACACCACTTTCTGTCAGTATGCTCAAAGTACGAGTAAATCGTGCAACATTCATACCCCTTTCTAGGCGTGATATTAGGGGGATGTGCAATAAAAAACGGTGAAAAAGAGTAAGCGGCTTTTCAAAACGCAATGAATAGCGTATGCCTACTATCACCACTGTCAGTAAAAGTAACAGCCAACCGCCCCAGTGTCGTAAAAAATCGCTCAAAGCAATCAGGGCAGTTGTCATTAAAGGCAATTCTTGATGAATGTGAGTGAACACTTGTACGACTTGCGGTACGACATAAGCTAATAATCCCACCACGACTAATATTGCCACAATGCTCAGTAGGGCGGGATAAAATAGAGCCAATAATGTTTTTTGACGGAGATATTGACGATTTTCAGTATATTCTGCGAGGCGTTCCAATACTAAGTCTAAATGCCCTGATTGTTCACCTGCCAAGACTGTTGCGCGATAAACAGATGGGAATACATGAGGAAAATCACCCAATCCCTCTGCTAAACTATGCCCTTCTAACACGCGCGAACGCACCGCTAACAGTAAACTTTTTAAACGCGCTTTCTCCGTTTGCTCAGAAATAGCCCGCAATGCTTCTTCCAAAGCTAAACCTGAAGCGACTAAAGTCGCCAGTTGACGAGTAAGCAGGGCTAAGTCAGTTGCACTGACAGAAACGCGGCGAACTTTCCGTTGTCCAATGGAGCGAACAACTTCATCTATAGAAAGCGGTGTTAAACCCTGTTCACGAAGTTGCTGGCGAATTTGTCGGGCTGCATCGCCTTCTAATACGCCTTTACGAGTTCGTCCCGTTTTATCTAATGCCGTATATTCAAAAGCACTCATTATTAATTATTCATTATCAGTTAACGGAGAGCCACCTTTTTAGTCTTTTGACAATTCGATATTAACATATTAATATAAATCGTGCGTTTCAAGTTTAGAAATCCGAGTTTTAAAAAAACTCGGATTTCTTAAATATTGTGCGTTTCAAGTTTAGAAATCCGATTTTTGAAAAAAATCGGATTTCTTAATGTTATGTTTATAGCAATTTTAAATGAGACGAAATATGACTAAAAATATATCACGATACAGAAATTCAATCGTATTACTAATCGCTGCCACCTTGTTACTACTTGGTTGCCAGCCCGCCTATTACTACACGATGGAAAAATTTGGCGTTCATAAACGCGATTTGCTGGTGGAGTGGGTTCAAAAGGCGCGTGATAGTCAAGAAGAGGCGAAAGAGCAGTTTAAGTCTGCATTGGAACAATTTAGTTCGGTGGTTAATATTGAAGGCGGGGAGCTACAACAGAAGTATAAGCAATTGAATACTCAATTTGAAGCGAGCGAGTCTAAAGCTGAGGATGTTCATGATCGGATTGCCAAGGTAGAAGATGTGGCCAAAGCACTATTCAAGGAATGGGAAAAGGAACTCAAGCAGTATTCCAACGAAAAAATGCGGAAAATCAGTCAACAAAAATTGACGGATACTCAGCAACAATATGCGAAGCTCATCGGCGCAATGAAGCGTGCTGAAAAGAACATTGAACCTGTGTTAAGCACATTCAGGGATCAAGTACTGTTCCTGAAACATAATTTGAATGCACAAGCTATTGCTTCAATACAAAGCGAACTGGTTTCAGTAGAATCCGAAGTTGCTTTGCTTATCAGTGATATGGAGGCTTCCATTCAGGAAGCTGATACGTTCATTCGTAAGATGAGCCAAGAAAAAGTGTCATAGACTGAAAGTAACAAACCTGACAGGTTTTAAAAACCTGTCAGGTTGAATTAAAACTTGATATAAATCAAACGTTTATAGTTTAAAGCTGAACCTTTTCTGCCAGTTGACGCAGTTGTTTAGGTTTGAGCATCCAACAGAGTTCTGCATTTCCTGCCTCAACGCCATTAACAAATTTTAATAAACAAATCCCACCCTTTTTAAAGGGCATCCAATAATCCTGCCGCCCACAGAGTAACCATGTTGCCAGTTCTCCCAAATCGGGTTCATGTCCAACTAAAGCAATCGTTTTTGCATCATCTTCGCTTTGCAAATAGGCTAATACTGCTGACTCTGATCCAGCAGGGGCTAAGGCTTGCAATACTTTTTGGCGAGCCTTGGGATAAGCAGAAGCGAGTAACTCGGCAGTTTGTTGTGCGCGAATTAATGGGCTATAAACAATGCCATCTATTTTAGAGATAATGCGTTGTAAACCTTGTATATTTTGACGCATTTTTTCTTCACCCTGATGAGATAATGGACGTAAATCATCAGATTGCCCTGTGGAGGCAAATTCTCCCCTCTCTTCCGCTGGGGCGTGACGTACTATTAATACTTGCAAAATCATTAACTCCTATTGAATGAAATAAACCATTATATCGACTGGCAGATAATTTGTTTTTCCTTGGAAATAACGCTTCTGAAATATTTTTTAAAAATCGGAATATAATCTTCAGTTTTCCAGTTGCGTTGCCAACATTCCTTTTTTGAAATGCTGGCAATGCCTGATTTATTGCCCTCATAGACTGTAAAATAACAGGAAACTCGGTAAGAAGCGCATAAAGCAATTAAATTACGCATGGCTTGCCCATCATCAATAACATTGAGTACATTATTACAAACAATCGCATCAGGATTACAAGCTAAAGCGCGTGCATTTTCTGTTTCAGAACGATTAAATTTATCATAAACATACAATTTTACACCTAGCCCTGCTGCATAAATTTTATTTGCATCATATTTGCCCCCTCCAATATCAAGCACCGTTAAACCTTTCAGTTGAGGTAAAACAGTTTTAATCCCTGGATTGACTTGGTTAAGGCTCGTTGTTGCGCTGGTGATTTGTTGCATAATGGTGAATGTTGTTAATGGTGTTAATCGAATGTACTTACGTTAATGAGGCACTACCTGAGTAGTTACAAAAAAAAGATGGGATTTTACTAAAAGTCAACACCCTAAAAAAATCTTAAACTACCATTTTTAAGTTCTAAATGTCAACAATTTATTTAACTGATATTACGCACTATGTTTCCAAGATGTTTAAGAAATCCGATTTTTTTCAAAAATCGGA
>JAOZSV010000364.1 GCA_029939505.1 Thiotrichaceae bacterium
TTTCACCGCTTACTTAGAAATCCGATTTTTGAAAAAATCGGATTTCTTAAACATCTTGGAAACATAATGCGTAACATCAGTTATTAATGGTGAATTATTAATGGTGAATTATTAATGGTGAATTATTAATGGTAAATGCTTAAATCATTCATAATTCACCATTCACCATTCATCATTCACCATTCAAAACGGTTCAACCAACACTTCTTTACCAGCAGCTACGCCACCACATTCGATAGGCAAAATGATAAAACAATTGGCTTGACTCATTGAACTGAGAATGCCAGAACCTTGTTTACCCGTAGAACGCACAACTAAATGACCTTGCTCATTGTTTTCAAGAATGCCCCGTTGAAATTCTATACGCCCTGGGCTTTTTTTCAAGGGTGAAATACAAGGTACAGTTAATCGTACAGGAGCGACTGCGTTTTGTCCCATCATACGCCGCAAAGCGGGTTGTACAAATTGATAAAACGTCACCATAGCAGACACGGGATTGCCAGGCAGTCCAAAAAAAATAGCGGCCTGAACTTTGCCAAACGTCAATGGTTTCCCAGGTTTCATGGCAACCTTCCAAAAATTGACTTCACCAATACGGCGCAAAGTGTCTGTGACATAATCTGCATCTCCTACCGAAACACCGCCTGATGTAATAATAGCATCGCTGCAACTTGCTGCTGATAAAAAGGCGTTTTCGATATCTTCAGGTTTGTCGCCTACCACGCCCATATCAATGATATCCACCCCTAAGCGGGTCAACATACCATATAAGGTGTAACGATTACTATCATAAATTTGACCAGGTTCCAGCATTTCACCGACAGCGCGTAATTCATCACCTGTCGTAAAAAAGGCGACTCGTAAGCGGCGTTTCACTTTAACCTCAGGCACGCCTAGCGAAGCTAATAAACCAATATCAGCAGGCGTGAGCTGTTTTCCTGTCCTTAATACGATTTGACCAATCGCAATATCTTCAGCAACAGGGCGAACATGTTGCCCCTTTTTATGTTCAGCCCCGATTGTGATTGTATCTCCTTGTTTTTCAACATGTTCTTGCATAATTACGGTGTCCGTGCCAGCGGGTATCACTGCCCCTGTAAATATCCTTGCACATTGCCCCGCTTGAATGGTTTCACTGTAGGGCAGTCCAGCATAAGACGTACCAATAATGGTGATTTGAGTTTTGCCCTCTTTCGGTAAATCTGCCCCACGCATAACATAACCATCCATAGCGGAATTGTTATAGGGTGGCACATTAATCCGTGATAGCACATCTTCAGCCAAAATGCGCCCTAATGCGCTGCGAATTGCCAATTGCTCTTCACCGCTAGTTGCTTGTAAATCTTGCTTAATGCGCTGCAAAGCCTCTTCAACAGTTAAAGGTTTGGAGTTATTAGGAATAGTTTTTTTCATTTAATTTAGCCTTGAATGTTTTGGAGAGAAATTGATATATTATCTTAGTTGCTCTTAATTTTCATTTATGGTAGTTTTTTAGGATTCAGATTTCGACATCATAGAATTAAATTTTAATAACTGATGTGACGCACTATGTTTTCAAGAGGTTTAAGAAATCCGATTTTTGAAAAAAAAATCGGATTTCTTAACGGCGAAATCGGACTTCTTAACGGCGAAACGATGTTTAAGAAATCCGATTTTTGAAAAAATCGGATTTCTAAGCTCGAATAGAATCGCTTTGCGTAACATCAGTTAATTCTTAAATTCTAGTAACTACTCAGGGCAACCATAAAGGATTGCCCCTACAACAATATTCTTATGTCGAGTGACGAAAATATTTTGATGTAAGGGCAATCCCTTGTGGTTGCCCTGAGTAGTTACAAATTCTATTCATTCTGATTCTAACAATTGAAAGTGATTTAAATCAATAAATTTTCAGAATATTCGAGTCAAGGCGAAAGTTTTCTTCAAAAAACTTTCGCCTCGAATAGACTCCAATTTCAACAAATAGGAAATAAAATAGTGTCTAATTCATACACCACAACAACCCATCAGTCTTGGGGAAGTCGTATTAAAGGTTCTTTCGCACAGGCTGTTATTGGGATCATGTTGTTTTTTGCCGCATTTCCAACGCTATTTTTGAATGAAGGTCGTTCAGTACATCGCGCTCAGGCTTTGGAAGAAGGCGAAAAGATTGTTACCCCAATTAAGGCGAATAATATCCTTAAAAACAACGAGGATATGCTCGTTCATACGAGTGGTGAAGCAACAACTGACGAGGTTTTAACAGATATTATGCTTGGTCTTGAAGCACCGAAGGTTATCAAGTTGCAGCGTGTTGTGGAGATGTACCAGTGGGAGGAGACAGAACATTCAGAGACAGAAGCCGAATTGGGCGGTGGCTCGACGACGACAACGACTTATACCTATTCCAAAGTTTGGTCAGAAAATATTATTGATTCCAACCGTTTTGCACAAGCTGCAACCTACTCCAATCCTTCTGATATGCCTATTCGTGGAGAGACATTTCTTGCCCAACAAATCAAATTGGGTGAATTTACCCTCTCTGACAGCATTGTCAGTCAGATAAATGAATATCATAACCTGCCAATAGATGGCAAAACGCGGGAGCAGGTATTGGAAAAAATAAGCTATCAATTTGGAAAATCACATTTCCAAGGAGAATATTTCACCGTGGCTGAAAATCCTAGCCGTATTCAAATTGGCGATCTACGGATAAAATTTGAAGTCGTTCCTTCCACTATGATAAGTGTCGTCGCTAAACAACTGGGATCACGCTTGGCTACCTACACGACAGTAGAAGGCCAACCTCTTTTACTCTTTGAATATGGCATGATGGATGCCAAAGAAATGTTTGAAAGCGCAAAGCGAGACAATATTATCTTAACTTGGGGTTTGCGTCTGGCAGGCTTTTTGATGATGGGCATAGGACTTTCTATGATATTAAATGTGCTGGCGATATTGGCAGCCGTTGTTCCTATTTTAGGGCGGATTGTTGGTGGAGCAGGTGCTACAATCTCTTTCATTATAGCCATACCATTCACGCTCATTACCATTGCTATCGCATGGTTATTCTACCGTCCATTGTTGAGTCTAATACTTTTCCTGATTGCTGGGGTTATTTTATCCTTCTTAATCTTTTGGCGCAGAAAACAGCAAACAGTTGTATCTCAACAACCCGTTTTTATACCTCAACAACAAGTACCTCAACAACAAGTTTTTGTACCTCAACAGGTGCCTCAACAACAAGTTTTTGTACCTCAACAAGTACCTCAACAACAAGTTGTCGTACCTCAACAACCTGTACAACAGGTGCTTCAACAACCTGTTTTTGTTCCTCAACAAGTACCTCAACAACC
>JAOZSV010000163.1 GCA_029939505.1 Thiotrichaceae bacterium
TTCGACGCGGAGCGTCGAGGAAGGCATTCCCAAACAGAGTTTGGGAACGAGAAATTATCTGACTTACCATTTTCTTTTCAATACTGCTTCTACCAACCTACTTAATGTTATTGGAATATGCTGCAATTTAGGCCTTCTAAAAAGCTTTCTGTATATCAAATAACTGATTGGGTTAAATGCACCTTCTGGATAAAAATACTTATCAAAGACAAAATTGGTTAACTCCACATCAAACGTTTTACTAAAAGCTTGCATAAAATCATTTGCATCATCACCCTCTATTCCTAAATCTTCACTTAGACTGCTGTTTCTATTAAGATTACTAATTGAAATTCCCGTCTGTTGTGACACAAAGTTTTTTACCTCCAACAAACCATCCTCATTTGTCCAATTTGAATTAGAGAAAGAAGCAAAATGATTTTTTTCTGTTTTTTTATTCATTATATGATTCTCATTGAGAGTCTAAATAACTGAAATGCCTATATTTACATAGCTTCCTATAAAAATATTTTGGACTTAAACCTCAGAAGTTTATTAAACCTCTGAGATTTTTAACCAAAATATTTATTTGGAATACTATTAGTTGCAACTTGGATTATCTAGGCAACCCTCAATACATAGTCCAATAGACATAGCATCATAACCTAATATGACCCATCCAATACCAGGAATCCATCTTCCTATAGCCCGACCAATTACTCTTGTACGAGCTTTTGGTCTAAAAATGCTCGGTGTTGGTACACCCCTTGGAAATTTTTCCATGGAAAATTTTTGAGGAAATTTTTTTGCTAAAACAGATGAAGCGAAAGATGTTCCTCCAGATGCACCTGGTGTTTGAAAACTCTTAGGAATAAGTGGTAATCCAACACCAACCCCCGCTGCACCAATTAATGTCTGAAGACCAAATTGATCAGCCGCACATTTAGCAAGACAATTACCAAAAGAAGCCATACCATTAGGATCAAAGTCGTTTATTGGATCAGCTAAAACATACCCATAAAGGTTGGTATCTCCACCATCGAACAAAATCGGGTCTTTAGCCGTCCACCGCCCAGTTTGAGCATCATAATCCCTAGCCCCAAACCGAGTCAACTGGGTATCCAAATCAGAAATTCCCCCAGCAAACCCAAACGGCTGAAACCCCGGATTAGAGTCTTCAATAACATTTCCAAAGGCATCATAATCCATCCGTTGAACAACGGAACCATCACTGATATCAACTACCAAGCGAGGACTACCCAAATGATCACTCAAGATGCGATAAGTCTTGCCACCTTTGATCAGATAATCAGGCACATTGACTTTAGAACCATAAACGAACCTTGACACTACCTTGCCATCGCCATCCTTTTCAGCAACAGGATTGAGGCTACCTTGATACAAGAAGGCTTGCGTTAAAACACCGTTTACCTTTTTACCAATACGGCGATTGCGACCATCAATCACATACTCAATCTGTTTGCCATCAGGCAATTGGACTGAGCGAAGATTACCAAGCACATCATAATGGTATTCCGTGAGTTGGCCATTATCGTTTTTATGGCGTAATTCACCATTATCGGTATAAGTGTAGGTGGTATTGCCATATTGAGATAAACGATCTTGATCATCATAAAGACCATTGACTAAATCAATGGGGTCAGACTCGATTGATTTATTGAAAGAAGCTTATCTCTACCAATGCGAGGTCAATCCGGTTTCCGCTCTTAACAACCAGGGCGAAGTCATTGCCCAACACGTTTACACCAGCCGGGTAGGTGGGCAAAGATTGGCCAATAAATCAATCGAGTCTGACCCCATTGATTGCATTGATAGAACTCGTAGGGTGTATAAGCGGAGCGTCATACACCAAAAATAATCCGATTTAATGGGAATAAAACCATTATTGAAAGGTGCATGACGCTATCGCTTATGCACCCTACGAGTTACGATTTATCAATCAGACATATGCGGCTTACGAGTTACGAGTTATCAATCAGACATATGCGGCTTACGAGTTTGCCCACCCCACCTGGCTTAGTCAATTAAAGTTTCTCCCGTATCATGAGATGATGCTGGTTTGCCATCAGGACCAATTCTTGGGCGATAACCTCGCTTTATGCTGCCATTTGGCCTTTCAAAAATTTTATAGGACTCACAGACGACATCTAGGCATATATCTCCTTCTATGTGCAGATGATATATACTCTCTAAGAGATTTATCTGTGGACTACTTATAAAACCATAATTCAATTTGGACAAAAGTCCCAAACTATCGTTTACAGATGACAATTTTGCTTCTAAAATCACGTAAGCTCCATCCTCATCGTCTGAAGTTTTTGAAAGTGACAAATATGCCATTTTGTCTAGTTCTAAGACTATCTCTTTCAAGTCTATTGGATCAATAAATTCTAGACGCAACCATAACTGAGTCGGTTCCAGAACAACTTGTGATATTTGACAATGAGATATCTTGTCAATTAAATATTTATGGTTAGTCAACTACAGTTTCTCCCGTATTATGAGATGATGTTGGTTTGCCATCAGGACCAATTCTTGGGCGATAACCTCGCTTATTAGGATCAGGATTTTTAATTTTAGGCCCTGTCCTAGATATGCTGTTATCTGGTTTGATATATACGCGACTTCCATCCGGGTGATACCATTTTTCATAACCGCCCGGACTTGTACCATTATCTTTAAATCCAAGTTTTTCTAATTCCTTTCGAGCTTCATCTCTCGTTTTTCCAGAAAGATCAGGGCATTGTTCGGCTGCACTTTCTGTTGTATCTCCAGTCTCTGCATCATCTTCTTGAGGCACATCATCATCCCCAATCTCATTTTGCATGGCTTGGGCAAGTTTCCAAGCCCTATATGCCCTATACGCCGCCTGACCACCTCTGACAATTCCAATTACAATAGGGCCAGTGCAAACACCAGCACATAAACCCGACGGATCCGCAAAATTAATTGGATCATTCCAAATGTACCCATATAGATTAGTATCACCACCGTCAAAGTCAATTGGGTCTTTTGCCGTCCAGCGCCCTATCTTTGAATCATAATCTCTGGCTCCAAAACGGACTAAACCAGTATCGCTATCATAAAGACCACCAGCAAATCCAAAAGGTTGGAAACCCGGGTTAGTATCTTCAATGACTTTCCCGAACTCATTATAGTCCATCCGTTGAACAATTTCGCCAGTCGCGATATTAACCACTAACCTTGGACTGCCTAATGAATCAGCAATCACACGGAAGGTTTGCTCATTTTTAATGAGATACGCTGGCACATGACGACGACCACCATACACAAACCGGGTAACAATATTGCCGTTCGCATCCAATTGAGCGACGGGATTCAAAGAACCCTGATACAGAAAACCTTGCACCAATTGTCCATTGATCTGTTTCCCAATTCGACGGTATCTACCATCAATGAGGTATTCAATCTCAGTTCCATCTGGAAGTTGTACACGAGTCAGGTTAGTAAAAACATCATACGTGGAAGAGGTCGTTTCATGGGTAACCGTATTTAACTTGGTTTTGAGTTCCCCATTCTCGGTGTAGGTGTATTGGTTTTCTTCATATTGTACCAATCGGTCTTGAGCGTCATAACTTCCAACCACAACACCATTAAGCTTGATACGATTACCATTGTCATCATAATCGTAGCGGTTGAGAGAAATACCATTTTGGAAAACTTCAACCAATTGCCCGACTATAAATCAATCGAGTCTGACCCCATTGATTGTATGAAAGCACTTAACCCATTCGGCGTGGTGATGGTCATTTTTTCCGTGACGGGGGCTTGCATACCAAAACGGGGATCGGGTCCTTGTTTTGACAGGATTTCTGTTCCATCAGCACTGGTCATCACGGTTTCGCCATTGGTCTTGATAAGCGTTTAAAGAATCAATCGAGTCTGACCCCATTGATTTGTGTGGGCAACACCATTTCTGTCAATCGTCCACCGCTATCATAGTTGAAATCAACAATCTGATTGTCAGGGCGCGTTATACGAGTCACCTGTTGATCCAGATTATAGCTGGACAAGGTTTCATGGAGAGGCAAACCAATATCCGGGGCTTGATACTCGGTTTGTTGATCAACCTCATTGTAAACATAGTTATGCTCAGGACGACTTGGCGGTTTCAGGGCGGTGAGGTTGCCGTTTTTGTCGTATTCATACTCTATTTGCCGATTATCTGGAAACTTTTGCACTAAGATTCTACCAATGGCATCGCGAGTATATTCCTCGCTGCGTTGCAACGCATCGGCGATTTGAGCGACATAACCACTTTCAGGATCATAACTAATCAAAGCCGTTCGTGCTTCATCACCTTCGCCTTCAGCGATTTGAGTCAAACGGCCTCGACTATCATAACTATAATAGACATTCGCCAAGCCTGGCACTTCTTCTTTAATGATTCGCCCTTTGTCATCAAAGAATGATTTGCTTTCTCTGCCCTCAGAACTCGTAGGGTGTATAAGCGGAGCGTCATACACCAAAAATAATCCGATTTAATGGGAATAAAACCATTATTGAAAGGTGCATGACGCTATCGCTTATGCACCCTACGAGTTCTACGAGTTCTACAAATCTTATAGTTTAATACAGCTGACGAGTTAAGAAACGGTTCGACGCGGAGCGTCGAGGAATGCATTCCCAAACAGAATTCGAGGCTAAAGTTTTTTCTTTAAAAAAACTTTAGCCTCGAAGGGAACGAGAAAAACAGAGTTTGGGAACGAGAAAAGGTGCATGACGCTATCGCTTATGCACCCTACGATTTACGATTTATCAATCAGACATATGCGGCTTACGAGTTACGATTTACGATTTATCAATCAGACATATGCACCCTACGAGTTACGATTTATCAATCAGACATATGCGACTTACGAGTTTGGCGCACCCACCCTACCCGGCTTATGCACCCGACAAATCTTATAGTTTAATACACCTTACGAGTTTTTATTCGGATTCTTTAAGCCACTTAGGTTCTTCTCCGTCTTGACCACTCCATCCCCAATCTTTCAAAAGTTCAATAAAAGTGGAGCTAACATACACTTTATCTTCTGGTGAATCACTAAGAACAGAAAAACCATATCCCTGTTCACTTATCTCATCAATCCATTGCTCTAGTTTTTCGTAATCCCTAACAATTAACATTCCTTGTTCATCTCCAAAGTTCAGTAATAACATATCTGTGTTGATTTGATCTCCCGATGGTAGTTTTAATGAAAAACCCACTACAATCTCTAATCCGAGAGCATGAGCTGCTTCTTGCCATATTTCTATAAATTTATCTTTCATAAAAATTATTTCCTTAATGACTACAATGGTGTTGTTGTGCAGTTACAGTGCCTCTCCTACTTTAAGAAAACTGACAGAATTCCAGTCTTTGCCCTTGATATAGAATAAGTTTTTTACAATATTTTCAATAGCCTCACCAGAATATAACGTTATATTAATAAGTTAGATAACGTTTTTCATTCTGGTGAATACCCATAACTGATTTATAACTGGCTTCTCATCTTATAGGAATGTGGTTAACAGGCCCAACATGTCCATGTGGGTTTCGACTGTGTTGCCCACCGCGGTTATGTTTTTCTGGACCACGTACTTGCTCCTCTTGAAATGAATCGTTAAGTCCCTTATTTAAGTCTTTATAAGCTTTCATATCGTCTTTTGTTATTCCTCGCTTTTTATCTCCCTTGGCCATGTCCACAAGAGCCTGTTTTTCCTTGCTAAATTTCTTAGGACATTCAGCACCTTCCTTTTCATCTTTTTTCTCAGCACTATCATCATCTTGGGGCGCATCATCATCCCCAATCGCATTTTGCATAGCTTGGGCGGCTTTAGCAGCGGCTCTGGCAGCTCTATAAGCCTTATAAGCCCTATAAGTCCCATATCCAATGGCACCAATGCATCCACCACCGCATACGGCAAGACCCGAAGGGTCGGTCGAGTTAATCGGGTCATTCCATATATACCCGTAGAGATTCGCATCACCACCGTCAAAGTCAATCGGGTCTTTTGCCGTCCAGCGCCCTCTCTTTGGATCATAATCTCTGGCTCCAAAACGGACTAAACCAGTATCGCTATCATAAATACCACCCGCAAATCCAAATGGTTGGAAACCCGGGTTAGTATCTTCAATGACTTTCCCGAACTCATTATAGTCCATCCGTTGAACAATTTCGCCAGTAGCAATATTAACTACTAACCTTGGACTACCTAATGAATCGGCAATAACACGGAAAGTTTGCTCATTTTTAATGAGATACGCAGGAATGTTACCACGTCCACCATACACAAATCGTGTGACAATATTGCCATTCACATCCAGTTCAGCAACGGGATTAAGGGAACCTTGATACAGAAAACCTTGCACCAACAGACCATTGACCTGTTTCCCAATTCGACGATCTCTACCATCAATGAGGTATTCAATCTCTGTTCCATCTGGAAGTTGTACACGAGTTAGATTAGTAAAAACATCATACGTGTACGAGGTCGTTTCATGGGTAATCGTATTGAACTTGGTTTTGAGTTCCCCATTCTCTGTGTAGGCGTATTGGTTTTCTCCATATTGTCGCAATCGGTCTTGAGCATCATAACTTCCAACGACAACACTATTAAGCGTGAGACGATTTCCATTGTCATCATAATCGTAGCGGTTAATAGAAACACCATTTTGGAAAACCTCAACCAATTGCCCGACTAAATTATAGTGGTAGTTATAGGTTGTGGTTTCACCTTCAATGGTTTCAACTTTCTGAATAATGCGCCCTAACTTATCACGTTGGTATGCCACCTGGTACAGTGTATTCCCTTGATAGGTGGCTGTTCTGCTTTCCAATTCTCCAAACGGGTTTAATGTTTGTTGAGTAATCACATTACCCAAAGTCGTTCCCGTTAGAAAACCGTTTTGTACCTCTCGATGAAGGAGAAAGTGACCCACTTGAGTCAGCAAACCGTCATTATCGTATTGATAATTAACGGAATTACCTTTGACACCGAGTGTCGTGACACGGAAATCATTGTTGTAACTGCGTGTCAACGTACCAGTGATTGGCCCATTTCCCCAGGTTTCTGATAACACTAATGAACCATCATAAGTATAGCTCAAGATACTGCCATCTGGGGCAGTAATCATTTCCAGTTTGCCTGTTAAGGCATTGTAGGCATAATTGAGCGATTTGTCATTTGGCAAATCCATCCGATTGAGGCGTTTTTTGACAGAATCATAAATCAAATCAATCACTTGACCATCAGGACGACGAATTTGGATAAGTTGTTTATCCAGATTGTACTCATATTGCGTCTGCGGTTGAGGCACGTCATTAAGTATTGGTGGCGTGTATTGTTTTTGCAGGTCAACTTCAGTGTAATCAAAACCATGCACTGGTCGACTTGGAGGCGTAATGGCAGTCACATTGCCATTTTGGTCATAGTTGTAATGAATTTGCCGACCATCGGGTAAGGTTTGAGTTGTCACTCGACCAACGGCATCATAACTGAATGTTGCGACACGTCCAAGCGCATCAGTCAAGTGGTTGAGATAGCCCTTATCATCATAACTAATCAAAGCCGTCCGTGCTTCATCACCTTCGCCTTCAGCGATTTGAGTCAAACGGCCTCGACTATCATAACTATAATAGACATTCGCCAAGCCTGGCACTTCTTCTTTAATGATTCGCCCTTTGTCATCAAAGAATGATTTGCTTTCTCTGCCCTCAGCACTGGTGGCCGTTGCCGTTTTGCTGGCCACATCATAAACGCCCGTGCTGGTACGACCATTGCTGGTGACTTTGGTCGTCAGTTTTTCGACGCTTAATGGGTTGGCATCAGTGAGTTCGGCGGTTTTCTCTGTCGTCACCAAAGCACTTAACCCATTCGGCGTGGTGATGGTCATTTTTTCTGTGATGGGGGCTTGCATACCAAAACGGGGATCAGGTCCTTGTTTTGACAGGATTTCTGTTCCATCAGCACTGGTCATCACGGTTTCGCCGTTGGTCTTGATAAGCGTTTGGGTCACCGTGCCATCGGGAGACGTGTTGACTCGTAATAGCTCACCATTGGTTTGTGGTTTAACCTGATAATGGGTGACACGACCTTCTTTAGAGGTCATGGTGGTCGTATAACTCTCATCTGGATGTTCTGTACGTGCTAATGTCCAGCCACCGCCAGCCGCATCAGTATCTTCCACCAACAAGCCCAGTTCGTTATAGCGATAAATGGATTTATGCCCACGCGGATTGATAAACTCAGTTAATAAACCGTATTCAGTGTAGTTGAGTTGATCCGTTTCGCTCGCCGGATTGGTGATGGAATTGAGATAATCATTCTCATCTAAGGTCAAAGCCGTGCGTTGACCATCCTGTGCCACAATAGCCACGGGGGTATCACCACTCCGTTCAATGCGCGTGATATCGCCGTCAAGGTCTTTAATTTCAACCAAATAGCCATTTTCATTGTAAGTAAAACGGTAAAGAAGCGAACCTGTTACACTATCAGCCGTGCTCAGATGGCGACCATCATAAGCAAATTCATAGAGTAAAGCACCATTTTCTGAAGGAATAAAGAGATTACCCAGAGAAAATTTTGGTAAAGCCGGTCCCACTTGGCGAATGCGGTTATTCCATGAATCGGCCAGATACAAATGGCCATCCGGGCCGAATGTGATACCTCTTGGAAGGGATAAACGGGTTTCCGTTGCCAAACCGCCATCAACACTGAAACTAGAACCCGTATATTCTTTGCCAACGACCGTATTAATAATGCCATCGACATCCACTCGGCGAATACGGTTATCTGAATCTGCAATATACAAACTGCCATCAGGGCCAAAAGTGATGCCGTTTGGAGAGTATAAACCGGCTTCCGTTGCTAATCCACCATCACCACTGAAATTTAAATCTCCATTGCCAGCCACCGTATTAATAATGCCATCAACATCCACTCGGCGAATGCGATCATTATAAGCATCTGTAATATACAAACGGCCATCCGGACCGAAAGCGATATCGTTTGGATTGTGTAAACGGGTTTCTGTGGCCAATCCGCCATCACCATTGAAACCCCACTCTCCATTGCCAGCCACCGTATTAATAATGCCATCGACATCTACTCGGCGAATGCGGTCATTATAAGCATCTGTCATATACAAACCGCCATCCGGACCGAAAGCGATATCGTTTGGATAGTATAAATTGGCTTCCGTTGCCAATCCGCCATCACCACTGAACCCCCCAGCATTGAAACCCCACTCTCCATACCCAGCCACCGTATTAATAATGCCGTCAACATCCACTCGGCGAATGCGGTGATTCCATGAATCTGCAATATACAAACTGCCATCAGGGCCGAAGGCGATACCTATTGGACTGGATAAACTGGCTTCCGTTGCCAAATCACCATCACCACTGAAACCCCAATTTCCATTGCCAGCCACCGTGTTAATAATGCCGTCGCCATCTACTCGGCGAATGCGGTCATTATCTGAATCGGCAATATACAAACGGCCATCCGGGCCGAATGCGATACGGTTTGGATAGTGTAAACTGGCTTCCGTTGCTAATCCGCTATCACCACTGAAATCCCAAATTCCATTGCCAGCCACCGTGTTAATAACGGCATTAGTCGTTGTGCTCGCACGCCGCTGTTTCCCATTTCCTTGATATAAAATCTGAGTCATCGGGTTATAAACATGATGGATATTTAAACTGAAATGGCCAAGTCCTACTCCCACTGGGTACCACGCACCAAGGCTTTTTTTGGCACCAAGGCTTTTGCTGTATTCCTTCCATAACGTGATATCAGCTTGCCGACGTCCGGCTGAAATAGGCCCTCTGCCAATCCGAGCGAAACTTTGCCGAACTTTGGAGGGAGTAGTATAAACCACAGCATAAACATAACCAATACGCACTTTGGCCTCTTGACGGCCTTGTACACGGCGATCAAAAGCATCTAAACCATCCCAAACAAAGGTGGTGCTTTTGGTTGAGGATGAAAAACGGTCTTTAAACCGTCTTCCAGCAATGGTTATCTCTAGCACAATTTGCTTGAGACTACTTGGCACTGAGTCACCGCGCAAAGGAATTTCTAAAGCATAAGGGGCTTTGTACCCTGGCACACGGTTACTGCGATAGTTTAAGGTAAAGGGTGTACCCGTGACTCCGAGACTTTCTCCCAAGACTTGACTTTCTGCCTCAATAATACAACCTGCTTGTTCGCAAGGATCATCAGGATGATCTTCATCTTTGGTTTTGGGTTCGTCTCCCGAAGGCCGTTCAGCATCATCCGGTGGACCATAAGGCCAATTACAATCCCAAGGTGTAAAGTGAGTAATAGGAGAACGCCACAGACTTTTACCTGGTGTATAGAGAGTGGCGAGCTGTTGTCTTTCAGCCTCGGTTATGCCGAGTTCAGCCAGGGCAGAGGGACTGGCGGCTTGACCGCTGCCATCGACATCTAATATCGCTAACTCGTTGTTTATACTGATAATTTCTATTACGCGGCCATTATCAGAGGGAATCCAAATACTCTGAGTGTAATCGTACCAACCGATTGGCACAATGCCGCCAACAGGAAAATCAAGGAAATTATCAACATAGAGAGGTATTGGTTGACTGAAATCCACTCGTGTGGCACCAGCTACGATGGCTTGATCAACGCTGAGATCGACGGCGTAGGTGTAAGCACTGGCTGGTGGTAAGGGTGCGGGCATGGCTTGGGGGCCATTTTCGCCGACAGTATATTCGGTCGCGCGAACGGCTAATTGGGTTAAAGGTTGCGTGCTGCCGTCGGGAAAAGTCATCGAAGCCTGAATACCCTGTGGAAACAGAACCGTCGCTTGGCGACTACCATCGCTATCGGTGACGAGACTGCCCTGTGCAACTTGAATAGGGGTATTCGCCGTTAAGTCAATCGTCGTGACTAACGGATCAAGTTCGTTCATGACAATGCCATCTATCACAGCGTATTCTTGCCAGGCCGTTTTGACAGTGCGTTGTAAAGGCAAATAGCCCGCCTTTTGATAGTTAACGGTTAGCGGGCCATTACCATTGACAGCCATATTAAAAGTACCATTCGAGGTTTCAGTTTTTTGAAGAAAAACTGAAACCTCGAATACAAGTGGTGAGCGTTTGCCCATATTCAGGATGCCCTTTAATGGTGATGATCACATTGGATAATGGCTCACCATTCACTGTGGTCACAGAACCACGTATTGTCGCAGCCTGTTCAAGATTAATCGTACTGGGGGCGACACCTGTTTGGATGGGATCGGACCCTGTGTATAAAAATTCCGTCACCAAAGCGGGAATGCTAATCACTGTCGGATCGATGG
>JAOZSV010000164.1 GCA_029939505.1 Thiotrichaceae bacterium
AAAACAAAAAATATGTTCAACATTTTTTGAATAGTGGGATAGGTTCATCTCATTTCTTAATTCGAGGTTAAAATTGAATGTTTGAAAATCTCACAGATCGTCTAAGTAAAAGCCTAAAAAATCTGCGTGGGCAAGGACGTTTAACGGAAAATAATATAAAAGAAGCGATGCGCGATGTGCGTATGGCTTTATTAGAAGCTGATGTTGCTTTACCTGTCGTCAAAGAATTTGTTGAACAGGTTCAACAAAGGGCGATTGGTCAAGAAGTCATTGGCAGCCTCACGCCAGGGCAAGCACTGATTAAAGTCGTGCGCGACGAATTAACCTCATTAATGGGTGAGCAATGTGATGAACTTAATTTACAAGCGCCTGCACCCATTGTTGTGTTAATGGCAGGATTACAAGGCTCTGGTAAAACGACTACAGTTGCTAAGTTATCCCGTTGGTTAATGGAGCGCAAGAAGAAATCGGCGATGGTCGTCAGTTGTGATGTTTATCGCCCTGCCGCTATTAAGCAATTGGAAACATTAGCCGCTGAAGTTGGGGCGCAATTTTTTCAGAGCGATATTACACAAAAGCCAATAGACATTGCCACCGCTGCCATCACCGAAGCCCGTAAAACATTTGCAGATGTCGTATTAATTGATACCGCTGGTCGTCTTCATATTGATGAAGAAATGATGACTGAAATCAAAGAGTTACATGCGGCAGTGCAACCGACAGAAACCTTATTTGTCGTGGATAGCATGACGGGGCAAGATGCGGCGAATACGGCTAAAGCCTTTAATGATACTTTACCCCTAACGGGGGTGATTCTGACCAAGACTGATGGTGATGCACGAGGCGGTGCCGCTTTATCTGTGCGGCATATCACGGGTAAACCGATAAAATTTCTCGGCATCGGCGAAAAAACAGACGCGCTGGAGCCTTTTCATCCAGATCGTATCGCCTCAAGAATTATCGGTCAAGGCGATGTTTTGAGCTTAATTGAAGAAGCAGAACGAACAGTTGATAAAAAAGAAGCGGCAAAATTAGTTAGCAAACTGAAAAAGGGCAAAGGATTTGATTTTGAGGATTTTCGCAGCCAAATCGTACAAATGCGAAATATGGGCGGCGTGGCGAGTTTGATGGAAAAAATACCGGGTATCAATGAAATGCCAGAAAAAGCGAAGGGGTTGATAAATGATAAAGAAATCAATCGTATGGAAGCGATTATCAATTCTATGACACCCAAAGAGCGGCATTTTCCAAAACTGATAAAAGGTTCGCGTAAACGCCGTATTGCAAATGGTTCTGGAACAAAGATACAAGAAGTGAACAATTTGCTCAAACAATTTGGTCACATGCAAAAAATGGTCAAGCAAGCATCCAAAAAACGGGGAATGGCTAATATTATGCGTGGCAAAAAGGCTCAACAGGTTATGAGACGGCGGCGGTTTTAATTATGTGTCTAAAGCGTTGGATGTTTTAACTGAAAATTAAAAATGCACTTTAGATAACACTTTGATAGTATTGAAAAAAGTAACAGTGGAGGCGCTGCAAAATGATCGCCTTAGAATAAATTCTAAGTGCTGAAGCACATCGGATATGATGGAGTCCAACATTAACTTTGGTCGCTAGTCATTTTGTCACCGCCAAAGCTGAAGCGTTGGACTCCATTCGAGGCTAAAGTTTTTGTTAAAGAAAAAACTTTAGCCTCGAAAAGTATTAAATTTTAGCGAAGGCGAAGGATGTTTTGTAAGCGGTGATTGTGTGAATTGGGTTCAGAAATTTTAAGGTATTCAAGATGAGAACGACCAGTTTTTTAGAAAAACTAGCCGTTTCTAAATAATACAAAGGAAGGAATGTTAATAATGGTTAATGATGCGAATTGCCACCATGTTGTTGATTATTTTTAGACTATTCTGATGCGGCGTTAAGATAAATCGCCTACGATAAAGTGGTACAGTGACTTAACAATTAACCATTTACCTGATTAATCTCTTTCTGCGGTGGTTCTGGCTCTGTGGTGAGATTAACAACAGGTTTGACATCATATTCATTTACAGTTGGCCAACTACCCAGTGGAAAAGGTTTCTCATCACTGTTGTAAGTGAGATAACTAAAGATTTGACGAATATAGAGGCTGAGACTTTGCCCTACCGGGAGTAAACGTTCATTAGGCTTGCCCGATAATAATACGACACCAAATTGAAATAGCATCACGATAACTGTGATCCAAAGAGCAAGATAGCATATACCAGCATATACCAGCATAAAAAATCCGCGTAACCAAGTGTTGCCTGATAAGAGACTTTCTCTTATTTTTTCTCTTAGAACTTCTTTCATTTTGTTGTCTTTAACATTTAGGACAGACGCACTTAAAATATAACGGTGCGCCTGTTGAAAATCAAGTTCCTGCGGTTGTCAAAAGTTGAACCCACTTTTTTTCCGTCTCATAAACAAGTTGTTCTGGAGTTCAACGCTCAAGCGTTGAACTCCAAAGTGTTGAACTCCAAAGATTTTATTTAGTCATCTTTAGCCAGTGATTCAACAACTTGTTTAAGCAGCTTTTCGATGTTTTCCAAACGCTTTTCTACACTGGCCTGATATCCGCCAGACATTGTCCTAGGACCAAAATTCCGTGGTGTCATACCATGTGGTCCAAATGGTGGCATCATGCCGCCTTGCCGCATCACTTCCCGCATTTCTTGCCGCTTTTGCTGGAGTTCTTCCTTCAAAGCCTGCCGTTCTTCTGGACTCCTTGCTTGATGGATTTTTTCCCAAAGTGCTTGTTTTTCTTGCCTAAGAACATTCCATTTCTCCATCTTTTCCTTATAGGAGTTAGAATCAGGCGGTGGCATGGCACCATGAGGCGGCATGGCACCATGAGGCGGCATGGCACCATGAGGTGGCATGGCACCATGAGGTGGCATGGCACCATGAGGTGGCATGGCACCATGAGGTGGCGCAGCTTCAGATGATGGCGCGGCTTCAGACGATGGCGCGGCTTCAGATGATGGCGCGGCTTCAGATGATGGCGCGGCTTCAGACGATGGCGCAGCTTCAGACGATGGCGCAGCTTCAGATGATGGCGCGGCTTCAGACGATGGCGCGGCTTCAGACGATGACGCGGCTTCAGCTGGACTCAATACATTAGCTGTTGCTGATGAATCTTCAGCCAGGACATAGCCACTGCTGAGTGCGAGTGACATTAGAGTGGGTAATACATATTTTTTCATTCTGATTTTTCCTCATTTGCAATAAAATTATAAAACAAAAGCATCTTTATGCTCATTAGGACTCAGGATTTAATAATTTCCGAAATTTGAACAGCATTCGAGGTTTTCGTTTTTTCTTTAAAAAAACGAAAACCTCGAATACCTGACAGGTTTTTAAAACCTGTCAGGTTTAGTTTCAGGTTTTATTGAATCCTCATTCCTTAAACAAATAATAAGGGCAAAAAGGTTTTATATCAAGTATAAAATGATTTGTTAATTTTGATAACAAAGGATTTTTATTATGTTAAATAATTAATAATAGAATTAATAATTAAATCATTATAACTCTTAACGAGACTTTAAGCACAATTTTAACTAAAGTTAAAAAAACTTAAACTTTAGCCTCAAATGGATAAACCAATTTCAGCTAATAACATTGCCGTTTCATATAAGGGCAAGCCCATAATTCCTGAATAACTCCCCTCAATACGTTTGATAAAAATACTGCCCTGCCCTTGAATAGCATAACTCCCCGCTTTATCAAAAGGCTCACCTGTTGCAATATAATCTTCTATCTCACTTTCAGTCAACTGACGAAAATAGACTTGACTGATATTCAAACGCACTCGCTCAATTGTTGTCACCAAAGCCACCGCCGTCATCACTTGATGACTACGCCCTGATAATTGTTTTAGCATTTGTTTAGCATCATCTTTATCGCTCGGCTTGCCAAAGATTTGTCCATGACAGACTATCGCTGTATCGGCACCTAATACGGGATACGTTGTGAACATTTGCCCTGCCCGCGCTTTCGCCAGTGCTAAACGGATGACATAATCTTGTGGCTCTTCTTGAGCTTGTGGCGTTTCATCAACATTAACGGCAACTTGTTGATATTTAACGTTAATTTGTTCCAGCAATTCACATCGGCGCGGCGAGAGAGAAGCAAGATAAATCATTTTATTGTTGGAGTGACAACGCTTTAGCTTTGTCAATTGGAGTGACAACGCTTTAGCTTTGTCAATTGGAGTTAAACGCTTTAGCTTTGGACACACAATTCCCAGAACTCTCATAACTATCCCCTATCATAAGTACACCTAAATGAATAATAGCCAATTCTGGAAACCCTTTGATTTTCATATTAGGTCCTATAAACTCAAACAGTCCTTTTTCCTTATGGGTATCGTCAGCATTTTTCATTGCATTGAGTGTCCGTCCATTGCCTTGAAAATGTTCAAAGAGACTCAACTTATTCTCTAACAGTTTGCGATAACGCCAATTTTCTCCACCCATCACTTTTAAATTAGTATAAGGGATCGTCTTTATTTTTTCCTGTCCTGTTTTTGGAAAGTTCAGAACAAACGCCTTTTGAGCTTGACTGGCAAAAAACAGCCTTTCTGGTGCATACGTGCCCCGCTTATTAGGCTCAATCCTGCCATTTTCCGTCAGTTTGTGAAAAACGGAAAACACGTTATCCCAAGTCGGAACATACACCTTTTTCTCCCAAAGCGTTGGCAAATCACCATTCCTTATATCAGAAAGGGCAATGTTTTCTGGATAGCGAAAAACGACAACAATCATATCCTGATTACGCTGCCATTTGATGATATCTTCTGCCGCGTATCCAATATCCAAGTAAATCTCTAATAAGGATTTTCCATAAATCCCCTCTGGCGTTGTTAAAAAAACAAAGGGCTTTGTTCCCAAAACCGCATTTTCCTGCACCTCATTATTTTTCGTCAGCACATATTTGCGGGGAATAATACGAGCAAAATAATTACTTTCTTGAGTAATATCAGCATTAGGCACTTTTGCACGATTAACCTCTTGGATATTCGTAGCAATACTGCGTAACTTATCGCTCAGTGAGACTGAATACAATATTTCGCGATTTTGAGCAAATGCGTTGCTTATACTGATAAAAGCGATGACAAAACATAATATGTATTTTCTTATCATACGATTTTTTCTCATTTGGGTTTTGGAGGCTCGCCACTCAAGTTAAGTAAATTCGATTCGAGGTTTTAGTTTTTTCTTCAAAAAACTTAAACCTCGAATGTACTTACGTTAATGAAACACTATCTGAGTAGTTATATTAATTTTAAATTGTAACTCAGCCTTGAAATAAATTTCAAGGCTGAAAGCATTCGAGGCTAAAGTTTTTTCTTTAAAAAAACTTTAGCCTCGAATAGTCTGCTAAAGCAGACTAATGTGGTTTAGCTGGCTTTAGCTATTAGCCTTGAGATTTATCTCAAGGCTGAGTAGTTACTTAAATTAAATGTTAATATTAAATTAATATTCAATTATTGCCATTTTTATTATAATGAATAACGAGACACTTAAAAATAAAATGATTTATAAATCAATCCTTTATCAATTTATGTGTTGATAAATAAAATTTAAAAAGTCATCAAATTGAATAGTGATATTTTTTAATGCGTCAGTCTTTATCATTTTTTCCAATAATATTTTATAATATTATATCAATATTAAACCTTCAAGCTAAAATCTGCTAAAGTCTTCTAAGTGATTTATACGGAGTGCATAATTTTGGTTAAAAAAGTTTAAAATTGTCAACTGCTCAAACGTTAAATTAGAAAATTATTATATAATGATAAAAAGATGTTTATTAATTGGTAATTGCTAATCATTATCAGGAGGAAGTATGCCTTTAAAGATAGGAATCCCGAAGGAAGTCCATGAGGGAGAAAAACGGGTAGCAGCAACCCCAGAGACAAGCGAATGGCTCCAAAAATTGGGCTTTACGGTTGCGCTTGAAGCGAGTGCGGGGGATAATGCCCATTTTTCTGATGAAGCTTACAAGGAAGACGGAGTCGAAATTGTAGAAGACACCAAAAAATTGTGGGCAGAGTCGGACATCATATTAAAAGTTCGTGCGCCAGAAGCGCATCCGACACTTGGTGTGCATGAAGCAGAATTGTTGCAAGAAGGGGCCTGTCTCATTAGTTTTATTTGGCCAGCCCAAAATCCAAAACTCCTGGAGAGACTAGCGGCTCGCAAAGTCACTGTCATCGCAATGGACTCTGTACCCAGGATATCCAGAGCGCAAAAGCTGGATGCCCTGAGTTCGATGGCCAATATTGGTGGATACCGCGCTGTTATAGAAGCCGCCAACCATTTTGGACGCTTTTTCACAGGTCAGATCACTGCGGCAGGTAAAGTACCTCCTGCAAAAGTCATGGTTATTGGTGCAGGTGTTGCTGGTCTTGCGGCTGTTGGTGCAGCTAATGGACTGGGTGCCATTGTACGTGCATTTGACACTCGTCCAGAAGTGAAGGAACAAGTAGAAAGCATGGGCGCAGAGTTTCTTGAATTGAACTTTGAAGAAGAAGGCAGTGGTACCGGCGGATATGCCAAAGTAATGAGTCCGGAATTTATCAAAGCGGAAATGGACCTCTTTGCACGTCAAGCGATGGAAGTGGATATCATTATTACCACCGCATTGATACCTGGCAAACCTGCACCTAAACTGATCACTGCTGGCATGGTAGAATCCATGCGTGATGGCAGTGTGATAGTTGATATGGCAGCGGAACAAGGCGGCAACTGTGCTTTAACAGAACCCGGCCAAATCGTTGTCAAACATGGTGTCACCTTAATTGGAATCACCGATCTGCCCAGCCGATTAGCAACCCAGTCCAGTCAGCTTTATGGCACGAATTTGCGCCACATGCTCACTGACTTATGCAAAGAAAAGGATGGTCAAATCAACGTCGATATGGAAGATGACGTTATTCGAGGCTCGACGGTCATCAAAGCGGGTGAAATTACTTGGCCACCACCCAAACCTAAGATTCAAGCGATTGCGCCACAGAAAAAAGAAGAGGCTGCAATACCACAACCCAAAGAAGAGAAAAAATCAAGTGGCTTGGGAAGTGCATTATTCATGCTGATAGGCGCAGGCTTATTAGCAGCACTGGGTCATGTTTCCCCACCTGCATTTTTGGCTCATTTGACCGTTTTTGTATTAGCCTGCTTTATCGGTTATCAAGTCGTTTGGAATGTGACACCCGCTTTGCATACGCCACTGATGAGTGTGACAAATGCCATTAGTGGCATCATTGTTGTTGGTGCTTTGCTACAGGTGTCCGGACCCATTACGAGTATTGTGACTATCTTAGCGGCGATAGCAATATTGGTTGCTACTATTAACATTAGCGGCGGTTTTTTTGTCACCCAACGCATGTTGCGTATGTTTCAGAAATAAATTAGGAGAACGGACATAATGATAAATGAAGGTTTGCTTACTGCTGCATACATTATTGCCAGCATCCTGTTTATTCTTAGCTTGAGTGGGCTAAGTAATCCAGAAACGGCACGTCGAGGCAATATTTATGGCATGATTGGTATGTTTATTGCCATTTTTGCCATTATTTTTGGCGAAGTGGCTCAATACGAAGTCCTAATCGTTGTTATGGTCCTCGGCGCGATTATTGGTATCACTGTGGCAGCCCGTGTTCAAATGACAGGTATGCCACAACTCGTTGCGATGCTACATAGCTTCGTCGGTTTAGCCGCCGTATTAGTGGGCTTTGCCAATTACATCGGTCCAGAAGCCGCCTCACACATTACTGGCACTGAAAAAATTATCCATGAAGTGGAAATCTACTTGGGAGTCCTAATTGGTGCGGTTACCTTTACAGGTTCTGTGATTGCGTTTGGTAAATTACAAGGAATCGTCGGTAGTCGGCCATTACTTCTGCCAGCACGCCACTTTTTAAATCTCGGTCTTGCTTTAGCCTGTATTTGGTTTGGCGTTGAGTTTATCAATGCTGAAAGCGTTTCGGCTGGCTTGATTCCTCTGGGAATTATGACGGTTATCGCTTTAATCTTCGGTGTCCACATGGTCATGGCGATTGGTGGCGCGGATATGCCAGTGGTCGTGTCTATGCTCAACAGCTACTCTGGTTGGGCGGCGGCAGCCATCGGTTTTATGCTTGGAAACGATCTGTTAATCATCACTGGCGCATTAGTCGGTAGTAGTGGTGCTATCCTTTCCTACATCATGTGCCGCGCGATGAACCGCAATTTCCTGAGTGTTATCGCTGGCGGCTTTGGCACAACGGCAGGCAGTGTTTCATCAGGCGGAGATGACGAAGGAAAAGAAGTCGTTAGCACCACTGTGGAAGAAACAGCCCAGTTGTTCCAAGATGCTAAAAGTGTCATTATTGTTCCTGGGTATGGCATGGCGGTTGCTCAAGCGCAACACCCTGTTTCTGAAGTCACCAAGAAACTCCGTGATAAAGGTATCACTGTACGCTTTGGTATCCATCCCGTTGCTGGACGTTTGCCTGGACACATGAACGTACTTCTAGCAGAAGCTAAAGTACCTTATGACATCGTTCTGGAAATGGATGAAATCAATGACGATTTCCCAAAAACGGACGTGGTGTTGGTTATTGGTGCCAATGATACCGTCAATCCAGCCGCTCAAGATGATCCAAATAGTCCTATTGCTGGTATGCCGGTTTTAGAAGTTTGGAAAGCTGAAACAGTGGTTGTGATGAAGCGTAGCATGGCATCAGGCTATGCAGGTGTGGGTAATCCGCTCTTCTTTAAGGAAAACACGCGCATGTTGTTTGGGGATGCAAAAGCAAGTGTCGATGCTATTCTTGGGAATATGAAGTAGCGAAGCAGTCGCTCAGAAACCGAGTTTTTTGAAAAAACTCGGTTTCTAAATACCTATTATTGTTGTTTTGCAGATCTATTTTATGATGGGTTTTTCTACCCATCCCAACATGACTATAAAAGGAAATCAAGATAAATGAGTGAAACTAATAGTGAAAAGAATTTAACCTTTCGGCTTTACAAAGATAACGACACTGGACATGTCCCATGGAGTAAAGATGTTATTCAGATAGGTGAATCCTACATCTGTCCGACATACGTGCATCGTACACCGCCCTGTCAAGCCAGTTGTCCTTCAGGACACGACATTCGTGGTTGGCTATCCATTGTACGCGGACTGGACAAACCACCAAAAGGAATGCCCTGGCAAGAATATGCCTTCCAACGCATGGTAAAATCAAACCCATTTCCGGCGGTTATGGGTCGTGTCTGCCCTGCACCTTGCGAAGACGGTTGTAATCGCAACGAAGTGGAAAACTTCGTTGGTATCAATTCCGTTGAGCAGTATATTGGTGATTGGGCGCGTGAACATAAGTTGACTTTCCCGAAACCTGAGAAAGAAACGGGTAAAAAAGTCGCTATCATTGGTGGTGGACCAGCCGGTTTAGCCGCAGCCTATTTTCTGCGTCTCCGTGGACATAGCTGTACCATTTTTGAGGAATACTCTGAACTGGGCGGCATGATGTCCTTTGGTATTCCGGGTTATCGCGTTCCTCGTGACGTGCTGAAACACGAAATCGACAGAATCCTTGACATGGGTGTTGAGGTTAAGTTGAATACCCGCGTGGGTAGAGATATTAAGATACCAGAATTAGAAAAAGAATACGATTCTATTTTCTGGGGAATCGGTGCAACGTCGGGTAAAGCATTGCCTATTCCCGGTGCGGAAGCGCCGAATTGTGTTGATGGCATGGTATTTTTACGTGCTTTTAATGAAGGGCGATTACAGCATTTATCGGGACGCATATTGGTCGTTGGTGCTGGTGATACCGCGATGGATGTCGCTGCGGTTGCTCGACGCATTGGTCATATTTCTAAAACCCACGAAAAAGATCGCCCGGAAAACGTGCTATTGGGTCAAGCTGTCCATGATATAGCAACTGCGGCTCATCGACAAGGTGGAGATGTCTGGATCGTTTACCGTCGTCCTATCTCAAAAGCACCCGCGACTAAGCATGAATTGGACGCGATTATTGAAGAAGGTGTGGAAATTCACGAAAGTTTGGCACCGCTGGAAGTCATTCGAGGTGAAGATGGACGTGCAACTGCGCTCCGAGTGCAGCCTGTGAATTGGGTGAATGGCAAAATGGAACCCAAGGAAGGTGAGGAATATAATATTGAGTGTACCATGATTGTGGGTGCCACCGGTCAAAAGGGTGATTATACGGGTATTGAAGAACTTGACAATGGTTGGGGGCTGATAGATGCTGATAAAACGTATCAGGTGAAATCCAAACCGGGTCATTTCGTGGCTGGAGATGCCGTTAAACCGCTTCTGTTGACGACTGCAATTGGGCAAGCGTCCATTGCCGTTGAAGGGTTAGAAAAACAGTTGAATGGCGAAGAAATTGCGGCTCGCCCGAAAGTCGATACACACCACTTCAACTTGCTTGAAGAACTCAAGATTCAGAATCTGCAACCTGAAGAGTATAATCATAAACAAGAGTGGGGAACGAACGAATCGAAGTATGCTGTTCACAACTATGAAGATCGTTCATTCGCCGAAGTGATTCCTCATGAACAACTCTTCTTAGCGCATTTTCCTTATGAAGCACGGAACCTGCGCAATGAAGTGGACATGGATCCTGAAAAGGTACTCAGCAACTTCAATGAACGCTTTTCTGGGCTAACTGAAGAACAAGTCAAAGCTGAAGCGAACCGTTGTATGAGTTGCGGACTGTGCTTTGAATGTGATAGCTGTGTGATTTACTGCCCGCAAGATGCCATATTCCGGGTGAAAAAGGATCAACATGCTATGGGGCGTTATGTCGATACCGATTACAATAAGTGTGTTGGTTGTCATATCTGTAAAGATGTCTGCCCTACTGGCTATATTCAGATGGGATTAGGGCAGTGATATTTTAGTTGATTTGATGGTAACTACATCATGTTTGAATCAGAATTTTCAGAATGAAAGAATTAAAACCAATATTAATATCGTATGGTTTTTTCTGAAAATTCTAAAATTTTGTTAATTCTGATTCAAACAATTAATTAAACACAGCCATTCTCCCCCCAAATATTAACTGATGTTACGCAAAGCTATTCTATTCGAGCTTAGAAATCCGTTTCAAAAATCGGATTTCTTAAACCTCGTTTCGAGCTAAGAAATCCGTTTCAAAAATCGGATTTCTTAAACCTCGTTTCGAGCTTAGAAATCCGTTTCAAAAATCGGATTTCTTAAACCTCGTTTCGCCGCTTAGAAATCCGTTTCAAAAATCGGATTTCTTAAACCTCGTTTCGCCGCTTAGA
>JAOZSV010000165.1 GCA_029939505.1 Thiotrichaceae bacterium
AGCTTTGTCTATTGGAGTACAACGCTTCAGCTTTGTCTATTGGAGTACAACGCTTTAAGACTGAAAGTAGTGACCTTTTTTTGTAGAAATTAATTGACTTTACCCTGATTAGCCACCGCTGCCGCCGCATTTTTAATGGCTTCATCATCACCAAGATAATAGTGCCTTATCGGATTCAAATTCTCATCCAGTTCATACACTAAAGGTACACCTGTTGGAATATTCAGTCCAACAATGTCTTGATCTGAAATCTTATCAAGATATTTGACCAAAGCACGTAAACTGTTGCCATGTGCGACAATAAGCACTTTTTTGTCTTGTTTTATAATTGGCACTATTTCTTCATGCCAATAGGGCAAAACTCGTTCAATGGTTTTTTCTAAATTCTCAGTTAAGGGCAAGGCATTTTTATCAAGCGCCTTGTAACGGGAATCATGTACAGGGCTTCTTTCATCTTCTGGAGCCAATGCAGGTGGGGAGATATTGGAACTTCTCCGCCATATTTGGACCTGATCTTCGCCATATTTTTTCGCCACTTCCGCCTTATTTAACCCCTGAAGTATCCCATAATGGCGTTCATTTAAACGCCAATCCCGATAGACAGGAATCCACATTAAGTCCATCTGATCCAAAGTGATCCAAAGGGTTCTAATTGCTCTTTTTAAAACAGATGTAAAAGCGACATCAAATGTGTATCCCTCATTTTTCAGGATTTCACCTGTATTTAATGCTTCAATTTTACCCTTTTCAGATAGATCAACATCAGTCCAACCTGTGAAACGGTTTTCTTTATTCCAAACGCTTTCACCATGTCTTAATAAAACTAATTTGTACATGAAGTTATTTTTCCTATTAAATCAATTAGTTAGCATATATTCCCTTAGAAATCCGATTTTTTCAAAAATCGGATTTCTTAAAAATCTCGTTTTTTTAATTTTAAACCTTTTTCAACAAAATCACCAGCCATTTTGTCAAAATAAAAAAATGGATTATAATAAAAAAAGTTTCATTGAACACTTTTTTTGCTGATAAGGTTGATTTTTTTTAAAATATCTTTATAATACGATATATAATATGGAATGAAAATAATTATAATTATAAATTATATGGTATTCATTTTTTACAGGATTTCGTATAATATTATGATTTTAATACAGAATTTTTAATCAGTTTTTATTTTAAATTTAAGTTTATTACATTTTTAAAGACAGAATTCAATCGGTTTTTTGGAAAGGAGTATAAAAAATAATTTATTGAACTGAATATTATCTTGAACCCTGAAAAATATTGTTTTTTATTGTGAATCAACAGCCACTTTTGTTTTGTTTTAGGATTCAAGGATCAAATTTTTTTGAATATCAACTTAAACCTCGAAGGAATTTTGTCGTAGGCGATTTATTTAAAAACACCAAGATTCAAGGCTAATTTCTTCAAAAAACTTTAGCCTCGTAAAATATTTGTTAATAAAAATGTTTGAAATTAAATATTACAGTAACGTTTATTAATAATTAATTCTATTAATAATTAATTCTATAAGCGTTTAGGAAACTTAATCAAACGACAGGAATTATATTATGAGCTTTTTAAATGAATTTGAAATGAGAAATATATCAACCAAAACTCAGCCCTTCATGCTAATTACACATGATGATGACATTGAAAGAGCCTCTCGCTCCATGAAAGCCATGTCTCATCCATTGCGCCTGAAAATTCTTTGCGTTTTGGGCGAACATGAATACAGTGTGCAAGACATTGTTGGACAAGTGGGTACATCGCAAAGCAACATCTCCCAACATTTGGGGATATTGCGTGACAAAGGTATTTTAGCCTCACGCAAAGATGCCAATCGCGTTTATTATCGTGTGAGCGATGCACGTACTCTGCGCCTCATTAGTATGATGCGTGAAGTCTTTTGCTCATCAATGTGTACTTAATGGTTGAATCATAACCAAACAACCCCCATTTTTATCTCTATCTCAACATAAAAGGGTTTGAAATATTATGACAGTTGAACGAATTGTCTATATCGCCGCAGGATTTTTTATCATGCTATCACTGCTTTTAAGTCAATTACATCATGACTATTGGCTTTTCTTTACGGCTTTTGTGGGAGCTAACTTATTTCAAAGTGGCTTTACGCGCTTTTGCCCATTGGCACTCATTCTCAAAAAATTAGGTGTGCCAACTGAATTGCAAAAAGCCAATTTACCCTCGTCGCAAACCTCTTCAAATTAAGATATGGAACAATTTATTGAATTTGCCGGGAATCACTCCAGTCTTTTTTTAGGTTTCAGTGTCGTCAGTGGTTTATTAGTTTGGAGTCTTTTGGGCGATCAAATCACGGGGATTACAAGTTTACTGCCCCAAGAAGCCACCTTGCTGATTAACCATGAAGATGCGGTGATTCTTGATGTTCGTGAGGCGAAGGAATATACACAAGGGCATGTTTTAAATTCGGTGCATATTCCATTAAGTACCTTACCCAATAAAATGGGACAACTCAAAAAACACAAAGATCGCCCTATTATCGCCAGTTGTATGAGCGGTGGTCGATCTGGTCAAGCATGTCGTATTCTCAAAAAAGAGGGTTTTGAAAAAGTTCACAATCTTAAAGGTGGCATTACTGCGTGGCAAAATGCTAATTTGCCTTTAATTAAGGGAACAGAAAAAAAATAATAAGCCCTTATCCCGTTTTTTGAAAATAAGAAATCCGATTTTTTTTCAAAAATCGGATTTCTATTTTGTTTTGAGATAAATCCGATTTTTTTCAAAAATCGAATTTATTGAACTTTATTTTCGTCAAATCGTTGTACTCTCAGTTTCAAAAAATCACCAAAGAGGAAAAATCAAGTGGAAGAAACGCCTAATCAGGCTAATGCCAAGGCACAAGAACAATTTGGCATACAAAGTATCTACATCAAAGATATTTCTTTTGAATCTCCTAATTCACCACAGATTTTCACAGAACAGTGGAAACCTCAGTTGGAAATGGAAATGTCTAACACAATCAATAAGTTAGAAAACGAAGACGCTTATGAAGTGGTGTTAAATCTGACTGTCACTGTCAAGGTAGGAGGAGAAAAAACGGCAGGAGAAGAAAAAACGGCAGGAGGAGAAAAAACGGCTTTTCTTATTGAAGTCCATCAAGGCGGCATTTTCGCCATCAAAGGCTTTACTAAAGAGAAGTTATCCTATATGCTCAACAGTTATTGTCCAAATATTTTGTTTCCTTACGCCCGTGAGGCGGTTTCTAGTATAGTGACACGAGGAGGCTTTCAAGCATTATGGTTATCACCGCTTAACTTTGATGCCCTATATGCCCAACGCCTTAAACAACAACAGGAAAAAAAACCAACTAACGAGTAAATCGTGTAAACATAGAAATCCGATTTTTTTCAAAAATCGGATTTCTTAAACCTCTTTAAGCCAAACCTGACCCGTTTTTTTAAAAAAACTGTCAGGTTTATTTTCAAAATAACAGAGAGCGACTAATGCGAACTATTTTAGTACTCGGTGCCGGATCATGGGGTACGGCACTCGCCTTGATATTAGCGCGTAATCATCACAAAGTCTTGCTCTGGGATATCTTTCCAGAACAGGTAGAAAAAATGATTGTAGCACGGGAAAATGCACAATTTTTACCAAATAGTCACTTTCCAGAAACGTTACAACCCATTACTCGCTTAGAAGAACATGTACCACAAGTCAATGATATTTTAATCGTCGTTCCCAGTCATGGCTTTCGTGAAACACTTAAAAAAATCGCGCCCCTCATGACCGCCCAAACCCGTATCTGTTGGGGAACCAAAGGCTTAGAAAACGATTCCGGTTTACTACTACACCAAGTCGCCGAACAAGTCTTAGGCACAGAACGACCCTTAGCCGTTTTATCAGGACCCTCATTTGCAAAAGAAGTCGCGGCAGGGCTACCCACAGCAGTAACCATCGCCTCACATTCAACATCTTATGCCCAAGACTTAGTCACTCTATTCCATAATCATCATTTTCGCCCTTATACCAGCACCGACATCATTGGTGTACAAACCGGTGGTGCCGTCAAAAATATCATGGCGATAGCCGCCGGCATTGCTGACGGTTTAGGTTATGGAGCCAATACCCGCGCAGCCCTGATTACACGCGGCTTAACAGAAATGGTCCGTTTTGGCACCGCACTAGGGGGACAACATAAAACGTTTATGGGATTAGCCGGTTTAGGAGACTTACTGCTCACCTGTACAGACAATCAATCACGCAATCGCCGCTTTGGTTACGCACTCGCACAAGGCAGTGAAAGTCAACAGGCACAAACTGATATTGGACAAGTTGTTGAAGGTGTACGAACAACTTATGAAGTCAGCCGTTTAGCAAAAAAACTGAAGATAGACATGCCCATTGTTGAACAAGTCAATAATGTCTTGCAAAACGTCTGTACCCCAAAAGAAGCGGTGCAAACTTTATTATCACGTCAACCGAAACAAGAAAGTCTGTGAACCTTAATTTCCTTGAATTTGAACAACCCATTGCTGAACTTGAAGCGAAAATTGAAGAACTGCGCTATGTCAGTAATGATACTGAAATTAACATTAGCGATGAAATTGCACATCTGCAAGTCAAGTGTCAGGATTTAACCCGCTCAATTTTCTCCTCCTTAACCGCTTGGCAAATTTCCCAACTGGCACGACATCCACAACGTCCTTATATGCTTGATTATATCAAACTGATTTTTACCGACTTTGAAGAATTACATGGTGATCGCATATTTGCAGATGATCCGGCAATGATTGGTGGTTTGGCACGGCTTGAAGGGCGACCAGTCGTTATTATTGGTCAACAAAAAGGACGGGATACCAAAGAAAAAATACAATGTAACTTTGGCATGCCACGCCCAGAAGGGTATCGTAAAGCACTCCGCTTAATGAAAATGGCAGAACGCTTTAAATTACCCATCATTACCTTTATTGATACACCCGGTGCCTATCCGGGCGTTGATGCCGAAGAACGGGGACAAAGTGAAGCGATTGCCCGTAACTTATATGTCATGTCCAGTTTAAAAACACCGATTATTTGTACCATCATCGGTGAAGGCGGTTCAGGCGGTGCCTTGGGAATCGGAGTAGGCGATAAACTCTGTATGTTGGAATATAGCACTTACTCCGTCATTTCTCCCGAAGGCTGTGCATCCATTTTATGGAAAAGTGCTGAAAAAGCCCCTGAAGCAGCGGAAGCCATGAATATGACTTCAAGCCGTCTTAAAGATTTAGATTTAATCGATATTGTTATCCCTGAACCTTTAGGCGGTGCCCATCGTGATGTTAAAACAATGGCAAACAATTTAAACCAGGTATTGCAGGAAAATTTAGAACAGCTTGATCAACTCCCCATTGATGAACTGATAGAAAACCGCTATCAGCGTTTTATGCAGTTTGGACGATTTGAAGAAGGATAATTTTTGCCGCGATTTTTTGAAAAAAATCGAATTTCTTAAACCTCGTTTATTCTCGTTCCCAAAAAAAACCTCTGAGGTTTCCAAAACCTCAGAGGTTTGACTCCAAAGTAATTCACGTTTAATTTCATTTCAAATTTTCACTCGGAGATAATCATAATGAGACGTTTTTGTCTTCTATGGCTGACATTACTTTTACCTAATATAGGTATGGCAGCCAGCTTATTTCATGTTGATGATGATTTTCCACAGTCTAGCAGGAAGCCCAAAGGACAGACTGTTAATGTGCCTGTTTCTAGGTATTATCCAGCTAATGCCCGTTCTGCTTTATATAAAGTATTGAAGCAAGCACAGATTTTAACCGCTAACGTCAGTTTTATGGGCAATGATGGTGTGCGATATAAACAACACAATTGGAATGCGGGTAATGATAGGGCTAATTTAAAACGCGGTATTGATTGTTCTCGCGTGATTTGGTTCGCCTTTACTCGTGCCAGTATTTCTTATAATCCTCAAAAACGTTATTTAACGACTTCCCAAATGTGGCGGGAAAACAGCGAGATGAGTCATTACTTTCGCCGTTGTTCAATAAATGACTTAAATGACTTGCGTTTAGGAGATGTGCTTGTTTATCGTGGTGGGGGTAAAGGGCATACTGTCATGGTGCTTGATCCAAAGAAAGAATTGGCTTGGGGATCGCACGGCTGGGATAAGAACGGGCGTAAGGATACTGGCGTTGAAGTGCAGAAGGTTGTATCAAGAAACGGTTGGCGTTCTTGGGATAGACGACGTATGAAATTAAAAGCCTGTTGGCGGCATAAACATTTTACAAAACAACCAGTTACCTCAATATTCATTCCAAGCAAAATGGGTCAATATCCAGAAACCCGTTCACTACGTTTAAACACGGCTGATCTGAGGGATAAAACCCGATATGCACTGTGGATAATGCGTAATGAGATGTTTGCCCGCTATGGTTATCATTTTAAAAATGGAGAATTGGCTACCCATTTTCAACGACAATCTTGGTATCGGCGTACTCATCTTAATAGCAGTGATATTTTTTACTCTCAATTTTCAGATAGAGAGCGTTCTAATGTCAGATTTATTTATCGATATGAACAAAACAGAATTACGGGTCATTTCAAACCGGTCAGTAATCAACCAGAAAATAACAACAAACCTGGGGGAACTCATACAGAAACTTCAACACGACGATTAACTTATGCAGACATCGCTCGAAAATCTAAACAAGAATTGCGTATGATGCGTAATGAAATCTATGCGCGACATGGTTATCGTTTTAGTAAATATGATTTGCAAACCCATTTTGAAAAAAAATCGTGGTATAAACCCACTACGACGAATGGCGCAGATTTATATAAAAACCATTTCACACCGATTGAACAAGAAAACGTTAAGTTGATTAAGCAATATGAATAGCGAATGTAGGGGCGAACCTGCGTGTTCGCCCTATTCCTCGTTGAATCGTTTGTAGGGTGGGCAATGTCCTTTTCTTGCCTACATTATGATGCTGGCAGGCGTTGCACCAAAAAAACGTTGCTCACCCTACATTAGCTACGCTTGCTGCCCTTCAAAATTGGTGCTACATGGAGTGACTTTACCAAAATTAATACGACTGTCTCACTTGAGTATTAGCAATTTTTACTAATAATCGTAAAGCATCATTTACGGCTTTTTCACTAGAAAAAGCTTTGGCGACGTCAGGGGCTAATAACACTGAAAGAGTACCTTCTTGTTTTATTTGAGACAAATCATATTTAGAACGCTCTTTCTGTATAGCAATACCATCTTTTTTGGTAAGAACATGCCCTTGTTCATCACGATATGTCCCGTCAGGCGCACTCAAGAGTGCCTTTTCAAAAAATTCTTCATCTAACTCATGACAATCTGATAAATCAATGTCTTCATCCGTCATGGCATCAATTCGTTTCCAATCTGTCTTGGGTTCGTCTGTGCCAACCCGTTTCCAATTACTGTGGGAATCTTCTATAATATAGTCTGTTTTCATATTTGGTTGCCTTTCTCGCTGAAATTATCCGTGTGGTTTGCCAATTATTGCGATAGGTATAACTGACCACAACAACTCGTCCATCCATCAAACCTATCGCATTATAGCGAAGTTCATCATAGTTTTGTTTTGTGTCAACAGACTCCAAGTTCCATTGATTGAACATTTTCTGAACATCCAAAAAATCAATCCCATGCTTAACTATGTTGGTTTGTCTTTTGTTTTCATCCCATTCAAAGTCCATTCAATTTGCCTCTTGGTGGATAACTTTTATTTTTGATGAATATTATTATACTATAGGTTTTCAGATAAATTATTTCCAAAAACCTGACAGGTTTGAAATGTGATCGAGGCTAAAGTTTTTTGAAGAAAAACTCTTAGCCTCGATCATTATTTTTCTGTCTGAACCTCTATATATTAATTTTACTCTGAACCCAATGATTTAATGAGGAAAATACCCATTATGAAAAAATTCAATCTGATTTCTTTAGTCAGGTAGTCAGGTAGGGTGGGCAAAGTCCTTTTCGTGCAACGGCTTCCTCATTAAAAAAGTGCCGTTGCACCCACGTGCCCACCCTACCTGGCTGTTCCTTTGCCTTGCACCCACTGTGCAACGCCATACATGTCTAGTTTTTTTAGTCTGGTTTTGGAACCCAGAAAAAAGGATGAATTATTATGAATGCAACAGTCGAACAATTATATCAGCAGTATATCCAACCTATTCCAATTGCTGAACAATTGCACTTAATTGCTCTTATCAGCCAAAAATTGGCAGCCCATTCTCAATCTATTGTGCAGAAGAAGCATAGTTTACTAGAACTAGAAGGCTTAGGTGCTGAAATCTGGCAAGGTGTTGATGCACAAAAATATGTTGATGAATTACGTCAAGAATGGGATAAACCTCTATGAATAAGCTTGAACAAGCACTCACCGGGATAACTAAATTGGGGATAGATACCTCTCCATTCATTTACTTTATTGAACGTCATCCGGTTTATCTTGCTATAATGCAGGAGATTATTCAAAAAATTGATGCAGGCAAAATAATAGGCTACAGTTCAGTTGTCACTTTAACTGAAGTGCTTGTACATCCTAAGCAACTGAAGAAACTCACTCTTGAAGAAAAATATCGCAATCTATTACAAAATAGTCGCAACTTTGAACTAATACCAATTGATGCCAACATAGCTGAACAAGCAGCAGAATTACGCGCACATTACAACTTACGAACCCCTGATACTTTACAACTTGCGGCAGTTTACGAAGTTGGTTGTCAAGCCTTTTTAACCAATGACAAGGATTTCAAGAATGTGACAGAACTGCGAATTATCTTATTAGATGATTTATTGGAGTCAACGTAGTGGGCTGGTAGGAACGAAGTGGAACCCCACCATTTTTTTAGATTAATGGTGAGGCATGTAGCTAAGAAACCGAGTTTTTTGAAGAAAAACGCGGCTCGTACCCGTTGCATGGAATCAACCAGTTTAAGTTGCCCAAGGTGCAACGAACAAATACATAAATGGTGCCTCGAATCAAGTTTTTTTAAAAAATTTGGTTTCTTAGTTCTAATGAACCTATCCCACTATTCGTTTTTAATTTTAGAATTCGAGGCTAAAGTTTTTTTAAAGAAAAAACTTTAGCCTCGAACCGATTTTTTCAAAAATCGGATTTCTTGACGCTTTTCTCAAAAATCAGGAAATTTTTATTCATTTTTTACCATTGATTGAATAGTGGGATAGGTTCATATAACTACTCAGGGCAACCATAAAGGATTGCACCTACAATATTCTTATGTCGAGTGACGAATGATTTATTATGAGGAAAATATCCATTATGAAAAAATTCAATCTGATTTCTTTGAAGATTTCGTTTTTACTATTAAGCAGTTGTGTTTCTCCTATTCCGTCTAATTTAGAAAGGATTGTTTATTCAAATAAGACCGTACCAACGACTTACCAACAGCGTATCGCGCTTTTAATTGGCAATCAAGGCTATGAAAAAGGTCGTTTAGATAATCCTCATCATGATGTGGATGACATGGAAACGGCATTAAAAGCAGTGGGTTTTCATGTGCGAAAGCTAAAAGATCAATCATTATGGGAAATGGAGCAAGCGATTATCGGTTTTGGTCAACAATTAGAACAAGACAAAAATACAGTGGGCTTATTTTATTTTTCTGGGCATGGTATGCAATATCAAGGGAAAAATTTTTTATTCCCAATTGGAGCGATGACCTCAGTGGCGATGCCTGGACACTTACGAGTGAAAACGTTAGAGATGGAATATTTATTAGCCACAATGGAAGGCGCGGAGAATCGGTTGAATTTGGTTTTTTTAGATGCTTGTCGTGACAATCCCTTCCCCAAAGGTTGGTTTAAGGGAAAGGGATTAAAAAAAGGGTTAGCACCGATGCAAGCACCAAGTGGTTCTTTAATCGCTTATGCAACCAGTGCAAATCATCAAGCCTTCTCCGCTAAAGGGCAGCGTAATAGCCCTTATACTCAATATTTGAAACAAGAAATTTTAAAACCGGGCATTTCGATTTTTGATATGTTGACCAATGTGCGAGCTGCCGTAAAAAAAGAAACTCATGACGAGCAAAAACCGGATTTTTATTCTGGATTAGATGGTCAATTTTGTTTTAAAGGACCTTGTGGGCCAGTGGGGCAGGTTCAAACGAATTCTAAAGAGAAATTTTTCCGTGATCGCTTACAAAACGGTGGTTTCGGTCCAGAAATGGTACGAATTTCCGCTGGGCGTTTTCGGATGGGGGATATTCAGAACGGTGGTGGGAGTGATGAAAAACCAGTGCATCGGGTGTCTGTGAATCAATTTGCGATGGGTAAGTATGAAGTGACCGTCGGTGAATTTCGGCGATTTGTGAAAGTCACTGGTTATAAAACGGAGGCTGAAAAAGGCGAGGGTTGTTGGGTATATGATGAAAGTTGGGGATATAAGAAAAAGGCGAATTGGCGTAATCCCTATTTTTCTCAAAACGAGAATCATCCGGTTACGTGTGTCAGTTGGAATGATGCCATCATTTATACCAGATGGTTAAGTCAACAAACGGGTAAACAATATCGTTTACCGACTGAGGCTGAATGGGAATATGCCGCTCGTGCGGAAACGGAAACGAAGTATTGGTGGGGAAATGACATTGGTAAAAATATGGCTAATATGGCTAATTGTGATGGTTGTGGGAGTCGTTGGGATAATAAAAAAACCGCACCGGTTGGTTCATTTTCAGCGAATTCCTCTGGTTTATATGACACCGTAGGCAACGTTTGGGAATGGAATGCCGATTCTTGGCATAATAACTACAAAAATGCACCTAATGATGGTCGAATTTGGAAAACCGGATCTGATAATAGTCGTCGAGTGTTGCGTGGCGGCTCGTGGAGCAGCAATCCCGTTTACTGCCGTGCCGCCGTCCGCGACAGGCACGCCTCAGTCGAACGTAATCAGAGTATCGGTTTCCGTGTGGCTGTGCGGCTCTAGTCAGGTAGGGTGGGCAAAGCTTTATCTTGCCCACCATTTTAGGTATAATAATAATGTGAATTAAGAGTTAAAAAAGGAGTTCGAGGTTTAAGTTTTTTAAAGAAAAACTTAAACCTCGAAAACGCTTCAGCTTTGGGCGGACGACTGACAAAGCTAAAGCATTCGACTTGAGTTTTTCTTCAAAAAACTCAAACCTCGAATGTACTCCAAAGAACAAAGCTAAGCTAAAGCGTTGTACTCCAAAGAACAAAGTTAATGTTGGATACCAAAGAACAAAGTTAATGTTGGATACCAAAGAACAAAGTTAATGTTGGATACCAAAGAACAAAGTTAATGTTGGATACCA
>JAOZSV010000028.1:0-19851 GCA_029939505.1 Thiotrichaceae bacterium
AAAAATCGGATTTCTTAAACATCGTTTCGCCGCTTACTTAGAAATCCGATTTTTTGTTCTGAATCAGAATTTCTTAAACATCGTTTCGGCGCTTACTTAGTTACTTAGAAATCCGATTTTTTCAAAAATCGGATTTCTTAAACATCTTGGAAACATAGTGCGTAACATCAGTTAATTAAACCAAATTCAATGAGCCAGAATGGCGATCATTGAGAAAAAAACTATATTTGTAGCTAATTCGCCCAATAACCCATTTCCCTTCCTGTTTAATAAGCGTAATCGTCGCTACAAAGTATCCGCCCTGAAAACTGCCATGTACCTTATAGCGGGGATTGATATACCACCAATTATTGCTAGAGCGAAATAATCCCCCATAAGCACCATGATAATTTAATAAATCCCCTAAACGTGTAAAAACCATATTCATTTTCTGCAATTGCTCATCTTTCAGATTTTGCCGCAAATCATTGCTCGTATGCCTTAAAAAATCATTATCATCCCAATCTGCCAACAAACCTAACATTGTTGTATTAACAAATCCTCGTGCATCAATATTCATCTCTCGCAGACTGAAAGTCGTATATCCTGTTCCTAGCGTGAAGGATATGATGATGAGTACAAAAAAACTGCGTTGTGTGGTGAATAAACTATTCATTAGTTATCAGCTTTAGACTAAGAAAAAACTTAAACCTCAAAATTGGTTATTATAACTGATTATTCTATAAGGTTCTTGCAAACTCTGAACACACGAGGTTTAAGAAATCCGATTTTTGAAAAAAAATCGGATTTCTAGGCTCTAAACGAGGTTTAAGAAATCCGATTTTTCAAAAAAATCGGATTTCTAAGCTCTAAACGAGGTTTAAGAAATCCGATTTTTCAAAAAAATCGGATTTCTAGGCTCTAAACGAGGTTTAAGAAATCCGATTTTTCAAAAAAATCGGATTTCTAAATCTAAACTCGAAAAAGCGAGTTTTGCAAGAGGCTCCTATAATTATTAATATAAAATGACAGAAAAACCTTGGAGTGGGCGTTTTACCGCCCCGACTGATGCTTTTGTTGAGGCGTTTACAGCCTCCGTGAATTTTGATCAACGTTTATACGAGTACGATATTACAGGCTCAATCGCTCATGCGCGTATGTTAGCCCATGTCGGTGTTTTGAGCGAGACAGAATATAAACAAATTCTTGAAGGACTAACCGAGATTAAAGAAGAAATTGCGCGGGGCGAATTTAATTGGTCAGTGGCATTAGAAGATGTCCACATGAACATCGAAACGCGATTGACACAAAAAATAGGAGTCGTCGGAAAGAAATTACACACTGGGCGTTCCAGAAATGATCAAATTGCAACGGATATTCGTCTCTACTTGCGCCATGAAATTGATCTCATTGATACCGAATTAACGCGCCTACTCACCGCTTTAACTGATGTCGCAGAGCGTGAAGCTGATACGATAATGCCCGGCTTTACCCATTTACAAAATGCACAACCCATTACTTTTGGACATCATCTATTAGCCTGGTGTGAAATGTTAATGCGTGACAGAGCGCGTTTACAAGACTGTCGCAAGCGAGTTAATACAATGCCCCTCGGTGCCGCCGCCCTGGCTGGCACAAGTTATCCTATTGATCGCCACTACACCGCACAATTATTAGGCTTTGATAGCATTGCAGAAAATTCTCTGGATGCAGTCAGTGATCGAGATTTTGCGATTGAATTGACAAGCTGCGCCGCTATACTGATGATGCACCTATCGCGTGTTTCTGAAGAATTGGTATTATGGTTATCAGCGCAATTTAACTTTATTACACTCAGCGATGCCTTTTGTACTGGCTCATCCATCATGCCACAGAAGAAAAATCCTGATGTGCCAGAATTGGTACGGGGCAAAACAGGGCGCGTTTATGGGCATTTGATAAGCCTGTTGACTCTGATGAAATCGCAACCACTCGCCTATAACAAAGACAACCAAGAAGATAAAGAACCGCTTTTTGACACGATAGATACATTGAAAGGCAGTTTGCGCGTATTTGCCGACATGATACCGACGATACAGGTACAACGTGAATCTATGCGTATTGCTGCTAAAGCGGGTTTTACCACTGCAACTGATTTAGCCGATTATTTAGTACGCAAAGGGATAGCTTTTCGAGAAGCCCATGAAATTGTTGGTAAGGCAGTGCATCACTGTATTGAAGCAAACTGTGATTTGGACGCTTTGAGTTTAGACACTTTTCAACGCTTTTCGCCACTGATTGACGATGAAGTCTATGAAATATTAACATTAGAAGGCTCTGTTAATGCCCGTAATCATCTTGGAGGAACTGCACCCAGTCAGGTACGGGCGGCAATACAACGTCTGCGTGAGCGTTTAATGATATCATAATTTTGGAGTTCAACGCTTTAGCTTTGGAAAATTAACTATAAAAATTTGGTAACGACTCAGGGCAACCATAAAGGATTGCCCCTACTCAGGGCAACCACAAGGGGTTGCCCCTACTCAGGGCAACAAGGGATTGCCCCTACTCAGGGCAACCACAAGGGGTTGCCCGATGAATATTTTCGTCAGTCGAAATAAGAATATTTCAGCCTATTCGAGGCTAAAGTTTTTTTGAATAAAAAAAACTTTAGCCTCGAATGCTTTTCTTCAAAAAACTTTAGGCTGAAATGTTGTAGGCTGCATTCGAGGTTTTCGTTTTTCAAAAAACGAAAACCTCGAATCCTTTATGGTTGCCCTGAGTAGTCACTAAAAAACTTTCGAGGCTAAAGTTTTTTTCTTTAAAAAAACTTTAGCCTCGAAACCATTCTCGAATTCAATATGGAAATTTCTAAACAATTTAATATTGAGGCGGCGCATCGTTTACCAAATGTTCCCGCTGATCATAAATGTGGTCGTTTACATGGTCATTCCTTTCAAGTAACTATTCATGCTTGTGGTGAAATAGGAACGCAAAGCGGGTGGGTGATAGATTTTGCTGAGATTAAACGTGCTTTTCACCCATTATATGAACAATTAGATCATCATTATCTTAATGACATTGAAGGTTTAGAAAATCCCACCAGTGAAAATATCACCCGTTGGATTTGGAAGCGTTTAAAACCAAGATTGCCTGAATTGTGTAAAATCACAATCCAAGAAACTTGTACTAGCAGCTGCGTTTACTCTGGCGAAGATTGAATTTTTGTAACTACTCAGGGCAACCACAAGGGATTGCCCCTACATCAGAAGATTTTCGTCACTCGACATAAGAATATTGTAGGGGCAATCTGTCAGAATATTGTTGTAGGGGCAATCCTTTATGGTTGCCCTGAGTAGTTACGAATTTATTTTAAATAAGGTTCAAAAAATAATTTCACGAAAAACCTCAGAGGTTTAGCTCCAAAAACAAGAACTGATAACTAACATGAACGAACTCGCAATTATTGGCGGCACAGGATTAACAGATTTAAAAGGTTTAGAAATCACACAACAACATCAGGTGAATACGCCTTATGGTGAAACCTCTAGCCCTCTTATTCAAGGCACTTATTCTGGAAAATCAGTATTTTTTTTAGCACGGCACGGGATGCAACATACCATCCCACCCCATAAAATCAATTACCGTGCAAACATAGCGGCGCTTAAAGAATTAGGCGTAAAAACGGTGATTGCCATTGCGGCAGTTGGCGGTATTCACCCTAAAATGCAATCAAAGGATTTAGTCATTCCCCACCAATTGATTGACTATACATGGTCACGCGAACAAACCTTTTTTAGCGAAAATTTAAACAAAGTGACTCACATAGATTTTACTCACCCCTACTGCGAAAAATTGCGTAATCAATTGCTAACGAGTGCAAAAAAAATCGGTTTAAAAGTACACTCCAAAGGTGTCTATGGTGCAACGCAAGGGCCTCGTTTAGAAAGCATTGCGGAAATTAATCGTATGGAAAAAGAGGGATGTGATATTGTCGGCATGACGGGAATGCCAGAGGCGGCTTTAGCGCGTGAATTAGAACTTTGCTATGCCACTTGTGCTATTGTTGCTAATCCAGCAGCAGGGCGAAGCTCCAAAGAAATTACAATGGCAGAGATTGAAGCCAATTTAAAACAGAGTCTTGAAAATGTCCACAAATTATTGGCAGAAATAATTCTCTTTTGAATCAGTCATGTAGGTCGGGTTAGCTTTTTTTGCGCAGCAAAAAAACGTAACCCGACATTTATCTAACCCGACCTACATAACTCTTGAAGATGTCCACCAATTATTGGCAAAAATAATTCTCTGTGGCAGACAGTCATGTAGTCATGTAGGTCGGATTAGCTTTAGCCTCGCATTGAATTTTCAGAATTAAAAATCGGGGAATGTCGGGTTACGTTTTTTTGCTGCGCAAAAAAAGCTAACCCGACCTACATGACTACATGACTGAAAATTCTCAAATTCTCAAATTCTGATTCAAAATTAAAAGGTGAAATTTTCCTTATCAGGTTAGCCACAATAAAATGACAAGAAAACAAAAACCGATATTTTTAACGACTATATCCAAATTATCTGGAAAAATTTCTTTAAAAGCAGTCCTCATTATGGCTTTTGCTATCCAGTTCATTATGATGATGGGATTGTTAGCACATCTCTCATTTCACGAAGAGCATCAAGCGAATAGTCACACTATAATAATTCTCTTTCTCTTTCTATTCGCTTTTTTAATGATTTGGATTAGCAAGAACATTGCTAGATGGATTGCCCATCCGATAGAAACATTAAACAAAGCCACTCATATTGAACTGCTCAAGTTTAAAAAAACCTTAGATATGACATTGGATTGCGTATTGATGTTTGATGCAGAAACCTTTAAAATTTTCTATGTCAATCAAGGGGCGATAAATCAACTCGGTTATCAAACTGAAGAACTCTTGCAAATGACGTTGTTAGAAATCAATCCCTATTTTACTCAAAAACAAATACGTCAATTTCTAACTCCCTTACTTAACGGCTCGCAACCCACACTGACGCTTGAAAGCATACATCAACACAAAAATACGACATTGATTCAGGTAGAAACCTTTTTTCAATATATTGAAATTCCCCCTACCCATTTTTTAAAAGAGAAAAGGGAGATCAAATCCTTTTTTAATATAAAAACGAAGGCGGCTATATTAGAAAAGGGAGAATTCTTTTTTGTCGCAATAGTAAGAGATATTACTGAACGTAAACGTGCTGAGGCAAAATTACAACACGCTAAAATCTCAGCTGAGGAAGCCCAAAAAGCCGCAGAAGTCGCCAATAAAGCCAAAAGTGCCTTTCTTGCCAATATGAGCCATGAACTACGCACCCCCCTCAATGGTATTTTAGGTTATACACAAATTTTAAAGCGCGATAAGACTCTAACTGAAAAGCAAAAAGAGGGCATAGATATTATTCACCGCAGTAGTGAACACCTATTAACATTAATTAATGATATTTTAGATTTATCCAAAATCGAAGCCGGTAAATTAGAAATTAATCCTATCAATTTTCATCTGCCTGATTTTTTACAGAATATTGCTGATTTAATGAAAATGCGGGCGGAACAAAAAAGCATCGAATTTATATTTGAAGTATTATATCAATTGCCAATTATAGTTCATACTGACGAAAAGAGATTGCGGCAAGTTTTGTTAAATTTATTGAGCAATGCCGTTAAATTTACCGAAAAAGGGAATGTGAGTTTTAAAATAATTTGCTATGAGGGTAAAATTCGTTTTGAAGTGGAAGATACAGGCATAGGTATTCCAATCGATCAATTAGAAGTGATTTTTTCACCTTTTCAACAAATTGGTGATCAACATCAGCAGACGGAAGGAACAGGTTTAGGATTATCCATCAGTAAACAACTGGTAGAAATAATGGGTGGGCAGTTGCAAATTGAAAGTTTAATAGGAATCGGCAGCCTTTTCTGGTTTGAAATATCATTACCCGAAGTTCAAGGTGCTGTGAATATAAAACGCACTCAACAAGCTACTATCATTGGCTATAAAAGATTTGATCATTCCAAAGAATTACCCTTTAGTCTATTAATTGTCGATGACAAATGGCAAAATCGTGCTTTCTTAATTCACTTATTAAAAGATTTAGGATTTCGTACTTTAGAAGCCAATGATGGAAAAGAAGCTTTAATTTTAGCACAAGAACATTATCCTGATATTATTATCACTGATTTAGTCATGCCTATCATGGATGGTTTTGAATTAACACGCCAAATTCGCAAATCCGCCCATTTAAAAAACCTCATTGTATTCGCAGATTCAGCCAATGTTTTTGAACAACAACAACAGAGCTGTAGAGAGGCAGGATGTCAAGAGTTTATTGGCAAACCCATTCGCACAGAAATTTTACTTAACTTGTTGCAAAAGTATTTACCATTAGAATGGATATATGATACATCAACCACTTTTTCTCAAACGGAAAGCCAATTTATTGCCCCCTCTTCTGAACAAGCATCGGCACTCTTTAACTTAATAATGGGTGGCAACATTAAAAAAATTATTGAAAACGTAGAACAAATAGAGCAACAAGAAAGCAAATTGTCCCCTTTTGCACAAAAAGTGAAAAAATTGGCAAAAAGTTTTGAAATGTCTAAACTAAAAGAACTTGTTAAACCGTATATAAAAAGCTGAAAATAACAATGCAAGCCACAATTCTTATCATAGATGATATTCCTGAAAATATCAGTACCCTGTTCCATTTTTTGGATGCAAATGACTTTGAAGTGTTAGTCGCGCGAGATGGAGAAAGTGCTCTTGAACTTATTGAATATGAACAGCCCAGTTTAATTTTATTGGATATTATGATGCCAGGCATAAATGGCTTTGAAACGTGCAAACGACTCAAAGCAAATACCAAAACTCAAGATATTCCTATCATTTTTATGACTGCTCTTTCAGAAACGGTAGATAAACTAAAAGGCTTTGAATTAGGGGCAGTAGATTACATCACCAAACCAATAAGGCAAGAAGAAGTCTTGGCGCGAATTAATATCCACCTAACCATTTGTCATTTGCAACAACAACTCAAGGTGAAAAATGTTGAACTGGAAGCTAAAAATGTCGAACTAGAATCTAAAAATGTCGAATTAGAATTTAAAAATGCCGAATTAGATGCATTCTCCCACATGGTTGCCCATGACTTAAAAAACCCACTCTCTCATCTGATAACTCTCTCAGATTTTTTGCTTGAAGAATTGCCTTCAGACATCTGTACGGAAGGACATGACTGTCTGCAACATATTTTCAATTCAAGCAAAAAAATGATAGGTATTGTTGATGCCTTGTTATTATTGGCAAGTGTCTCAAAAGAAGAAATTGAATTGAACCCTTTAAACATGGGTGATATAATTCAACAAGTACAACACCGTTTAGCCGCTATGCTTGAAGAATGTCAAGGCGAAATCATCACGCCTGACAAATGGCCAATCGTTGTAGGCTATGCCCCCTGGATAGAAGAAGTTTGGGTCAACTATTTAAGCAATGGCTTAAAATACGGGGGAACCCCCCCCCATTTAGAAATCGGGGTGACAAAAAACCAAAAGACAATTCGTTTTTGGGTACGCGACAACGGTTCTGGTTTAAGTCAAGAATCGTTGGCTAAATTATTCACGCCATTTACACGACTTCATAAAACGAAGGTTGAAGGACATGGACTGGGCTTGTCTATTGTGCAGCGCATCATCTCTCGGTTCGGCGGAGAAGTGGGAGTAGAAAGCCAACCTGACAAGGGCAGCGTGTTTTATTTTACCTTGCCAAAATGATGAATGGTGAATGGTGAATGATGAATGGTTTCAAAATTTTTTTTAAAGAAAAAACTTTCGCCAAAGAATGATGAATTATTCAAACAATTCACCATGAACCTATCCCACTATTCGTTTTTGAGCTTAGAAATCCGATTTTTTCTAAAAATCTGATTTCTTTAACCTCTCGTTTTTGAGCTTAGAAATCCGATTTTTTCTAAAAATCTGATTTCTTTAACCTCTCGTTTTTGAGCCTAGAAATCCGATTTTTTCTAAAAATTTGATTTCTTTAACCTCTCGTTTTTGAGCCTAGAAATCCGATTTTTTCTAAAAATCTGATTTCTTTAACCTCGTTTTTTGGTCAAAAAACCAACTATTTTTATTCATTATTTTGCATTTTTGAATAATGGGATAGGTTCATTAATCATTAACAATTCACCATTAACAAATGCCAAACAATAATTTTGCTGAAAAAATGTCCACCGTGTTGAGCGATATAAAGGTGTTTAAATGGCCTTTCTTTATTGTTTATCGTCCACGCAATTTTACTCTCAAGGGCTGTCACACACGAAAGGTGATGGCACAGGTTAAACCGGGTGATATTTTAGTCCGTTTTTTTAAAAATAACCTGAGTAATCCTTTTATAGAAGGGACTTTTAAACAAGTTGGTTTTTATCTTGGTGATGTGAGCGAAAGTCATCTCAAGCAATTCGCTAAAATTGACGAACCAAGCCAATTTAACCCGGGAAAACAAAGGGTTATTTATGCGGTAGGGGACAAAGTATTTCTTGAAGATGTCATTGATTTCTGTCGTTGTGATGGTTTCGCCATCATGCGTTTTCCCCGCAAGTTAAAATGCTATCCAAATCGCAAAATTCCTGAGTTGCTCCAAGCGTATTTTAAAAATCCTGTTAAACCGGTTGAAACTTCATCTGAAGAATCAGAAATCATCGAAGAAACACCGCCTAAGAGTTTAAAAGGTTCCTTAAAACGGATTTTTAACTTTCGGAAAAAGGCTAAAGAGGAAGTGGAAGAGGAAGAGGAACACAATGTTGAAGAACCGGCTAAACCCGATGCCACGCTTGCAGCTATAGTCAAGGCAGAACAAAACATTGCCCAATATATTGTCCAAGGGAAAGTGATTGAGTTCGACAAAATCTTTAAAATTCTTTATCGGGTTGCTATCAGGGAACTCAATACGCCTTATGATTACGATTTTGGAATAGAACGTTTTCATGCCACCCGCTCCACAGAACTTGTCTATTTTATTACTAAAAGCCTTTGTTGGAATTATGGGATTGAACCCGAACCCAGCCGTATGTTTTTAAAAAAGCGGATGGTTATCACGCCAGATATATTTGTAGATGGTCAACTTGAGGAAATTTGGAAAAGTGAGTTTTAATGCTAACACTTGAAGAATTGCAGCATCTTATGGCTGATATTGAGTCAGACAGAATAGAAAGAACCATTTCAACGGATAACACTGACAAATTTGCTAAGGCAATTTGTGCATTTTCCAATGATTTTCCGAATCATCGTTGCCCTGGTTATTTGCTTATTGGTGTCAAAGATAATGGTCTGCCCAATGGTTTGCAGGTCAGTGATAGGCTGTTGCAAAATTTAGCCGCCATCCGTTCACAAGGCAACATTCAACCTTTACCAGCGTTGACGGTACAAAAATATTCATTGCCCAATGGCGATGTTGCCGTGGTTGAAGTTTTTCCTTCAGACTTGCCGCCTGTACGTTATAAAGGGCGAGTTTGGATTCGTGTGGGACCAGGACGAGCTATTGCCAACGAAACAGAAGAACGTTTACTCTCAGAGCGGCGTACTACCCTAATCAGTCGTGCCGATGCACGTCCATGTATAGGTAGTACGCTTGAAGACCTCAGTTTAGATTTATTTCGTCTGAACTATCTTCCCAACGCAGTCTCTGAGGAAATTATTGAGGAAAATCAACGTAGTATTAAAGAACAATTGGCTTCACTCCGTTTTTACGATTTAGAAAAAGACTGTCCAAGCTATGCCGGCATACTGTTTTTATGTAAAAATCCGAAGTTGTGGTTATCAGGCGCGTACATTCAATTTGTTCGGTTTGCAGGAACCACATTAACAGATCAAATTGAAAGTGAACAAACATTATCAGGTGATCTAATTACCGTATTACGAGATTTGGATGCTTTAATTAAATTACATAATCCGCACCGCCCTATTCCACAAACGATTTTACGAGAAAAACAGTTTTCTTGTTATCCAACTACCGCACTGAGAGAGTTTCTGATAAATGCAGTCATGCACCGCTGGTATGAAGAATCAACTGCCCCCATTCGGTTTTATTGGTTCACCGATCATATTGAAATTCAAAGTCCCGGCGGGCTTTATGGGGAAGTGACACCAGAGAATTTTCCTCGTCAGACGGCTTATCGTAATCCTGTGCTTGCGGAAGCAATGAAAACATTAGGATATGTCAATAAATTTGGGATAGGAGTACAACGCGCTCAAGAAGCCTTGAAAAAAAATGGCAACCCGCTTGCCGAATTTGAATTTAAGCCGACTTATGTTTTAGTAACTGTTAGGAATGTGTATAAAATCAAATCGACAACTAAACCTGACAGGTTTTAAAAACCTGTCAGGTTTGAAACAACGTTGTAGAAATTATTTCGACAACATTCGAGGTTTTAGTTTTTTGAAGAAAAACTAAAACCTCGAATACCTGTCAGGTTTGAAACAACCTTGAACCTATCCCACTATTCGTTTTTGAACTTAGAAATCCGATTTTTTGAAAAAATCGGATTTCTTAAACCTCGTTTTTTGGTCAAAAAACCAACTATTTTTATTCATTATTCTGCATTTTTGAATAGTGGGATAGGTTCTTGTAGAAATTATTTCGACAACTAAACCTGACAGGTTTTAAAAACCTGTCAGGTTTGAAGCAACAGGCAGGTAAAATGAAAACGATAGCGTTTTTCAACAGTAAAGGTGGCATTGGCAAAACGACATTAGTCTATCATTTGGCATGGATGTACGCAGAGCTAGGACTTAACGTTGTGGTTGCTGATTTAGATCCACAAGCTCATCTCACTTCAATGTTTTTAGAAGAAGACAGATTAGAGGAACTTTGGCCTGATGGCGATCATCCACAAAGTATTTTAGGCACAATTAGTCCCATTTTAAAAGGTCATGGTGATATTCTTGAACCTCATCTTGAACGGATCACAGAAAAAATCAGTTTGATAGTAGGTGATTTAGAATTGTTTTTGTTTGAAAAGCCATTATCAGAAGCAATGAACTGTAATGACGCAAATGAATTGACTTTTCTGACTTTATCGGCGTTCTATCGTACCTTGCTTGCTGCTTCTCAAGAGGCGGATGTGGTATTGATTGACATAAGCCCTAGTTTAAGTGCCATAAACATGGCTGCCCTCATTGCCACAGAATATCTCGTTATTCCTTTAAAGCCAAATCAATTTTATCGGTTTGAATTAAACAATATCAAGTGGTGTTTGCATCGTTTAAAAGAAAAATGGCCTTTTAACCACAAAAAATCTGTGGTCAATATCAATTTACCGACGGCTCATAAGCAAACAGTCGGTTATGTTATTTTACAAAGTCATCCCCGTGAAACCCGTTGGATGGACATTCCCCATGTTTTCCGTCAAACTATACTGAATGAAAATATTGAAAATCCGCCTACTGTCGCACAAGATAGCTATTGTCTTGCCACATACCCCTATTATTGGAGTTTAATACAAATGGCAACGGAAGCCCGCAAACCAATGTTTCATCTCAAGCCCGCTGATGGTGCAATGGGCGCTTCTGCACTCGCCGTTAAAGATTGTTATAAAGAATTCAAACAATTAGCACTTAATCTCGCTAATGCTTGTGCTATTCCAATGGTAAATAATGACTGAAAAAATCAATAATACAGAACCCCTTATCAAAATTCGTGGCCTCCGCTTTGCGCGAGGTGAACGTTGGATTTTTGACGACGTTGATATAGATATTCCTCGCGGCAAAATCACGGCTATCATGGGGCCAAGTGGTACGGGAAAAACGACATTGTTACGCTTGATAGGCGGACAATTAATGCCCCATACTGGTACTGTTGAGGTGGATGGTTTAAACGTACCAAACTTGAATACCTCAGCACTTTATACTTTGCGTCAGCGCATGGGTATGTTATTTCAAAGTGGTGCCTTGTTGACAGATTTGAATGTTTTTGAAAATGTCGCATTTCCGCTACGTGAACATACTCAATTAGCAGAAGCGTTGATTCATCATTTAGTCTTGATGAAATTACACGCCGTCGGATTGCGTGGAGCGCGTGATTTGATGCCCAACGAATTATCTGGCGGTATGGCACGAAGGGTCGCTTTAGCAAGAGCTTTAGTATTCGATCCCATGATGATCATGTATGATGAGCCTTTTACAGGACAAGACCCGATTTCTATGGGGGTATTAGTACAGCTCATTCGTTCTGTTAATGATACGCTAGGCTTGACGAGCGTTATTGTATCGCATGATGTGCATGAAACGGCTGAAATTGCAGACGTGATTTATGTCATTTCTAATGGCAAAGTGGTGGGTACAGGTGCGCCTGATGAATTAAAAAATTCTGATTCTGCTTGGGTGAAACAATTTATTAATGCCGAATCTGATGGCCCTGTCCCTTTTCATTATCCCGCACCAGATTATGCTGAAGACTTATTAGGGAGCGCAACATGTTAGATTTATTTCAACGCTTAGGTTCTACCGTTTTACATTACTTTGAACGTTTAGGACGAGCGCATCTCTTTTTTATACGGGTACTCGCCACTATCCCAAGTTTATTTTTGCGCCCCTATTTAGTAGTTGCACAAACATACTCAGTTGGTGTATTATCTCTAACCATCATCATCGTATCAGGGTTCTTCGTTGGTATGGTGTTGGGTTTACAAGGCTATAATACGTTAGTGAATTTCGGCGCAACTGAGGCATTAGGCGCAGTTGTTTCCTTATCTTTGGTACGTGAATTGGGTCCAGTGCTAACGGCCTTATTGTTTGCAGGTCGCGCAGGCTCTGCCTTGACGGCTGAAATTGGTTTAATGAAAGCGACAGAACAGTTATCTGGTATGGAGATGATGGCTGTTAATCCAATCAAGCGCATTGTCGCGCCCCGTTTTATTGCAGGTGTGATTTCCATGCCCTTACTGGCTGCGATTTTCAGTGCAGTGGGTATTCTGGGCGGCTATTTAGTTGTGGTTCAATTATTGGGCGTGGATGCGGGATCGTACTGGTCGCAAATGCAGGATAAAACTGATTTTGTCGAAGATATTCTTAATGGGGTTATTAAGAGCTTTGTATTTGGGATCGTAGTCACTTGGATTGCTGTCTTTGAAGGTTATGATTGTACGCCAACCTCTGAGGGCGTGAGCAGGGCAACAACGCGAACAGTTGTACATGCTTCGCTCGCAACTTTGGGGCTAGATTTTATATTAACTGCTTTGATGTTTAGTGACGTGTAGTCCTTCAGTACAACGGATTTTAGAATTTCAGCCTAAAGTTTTTCTTCAAAAAACTTTAGGCTGAAAAACGGATTAAATCGACGAGGATAACGTTTTTTGAAAAAATTTTATCCTCGTCATCAATTCATAGTGTTAATGTGGAACGTTTTTAAAATCCGTTTTATTCTAAAATCCGTTGTACTCATTATTATCTGATAAATCAATAACTTATTATATTAAATGCGTAAGTCTAGTACAAAAACATGATGAGAAAAAAGACGATGAAAAACAAGAAAACGATGAATAGGATACTGATGGGGGCAATCAGTTTAGCTCTTTCAGCATCTCTGCTTGAAGCAAATGTCTCCGCAGTAGAATTTGTCTCACCAGAGACTGAGATAGAACTCACCAATGCCTCACCTGTCGCTAAAAGTATCGCGGTGAGGTTAAAAGGCACAGAAAAGGAAGAAGTTGTACTGAATACCTTGGGAAGTATGGTTCAGGGTATTCTCCAAAACGCCAAATTAGGCATTGTCAGACTCCCAAGTTCCAATGGTTTTTCGCCCGCAAATGCGATAAAAAAATTGGAAGTTCTCATCAACGTGAAATCTCCACTTGACAAGACAAAACAGCCTTACAAAGTGAATATCACATTACAAGAAGTAGGCGCTCAAGGAGTACCTCGTTCTTTTAATTATAGGGAGAACGATCCAGACAAGACTTACCAAGAATTGAAGCAATTCTTGACAAAACATCTTGATCTTCAGCCTAAGAGGAAGAGTGTTATGCCAAAAACGGTACAACCGCCTCAATCGGCTTATCAACATCAACCGGCACGTCAACCCATCTTACCGCCGCCTGTTGTTGAAAACTCTCAAGGTTTTTCTTCCTCTGATACGGAAATACAACTCAAAAATATGACTCCCTCCGTCAAAAGTATTTCCATAAGGTTGCAGGGGACTGAGAGAGAAAAAGAGGTTCTTGATACTGTACATGGTATGGTTAGTGATATTTTCAATGAGTCCAAGTTGGGTATAGTCAGAGTCCCTGTTGCGGGTACTCCGATGACAACACCGGCTCTCAAAGTTTATGATAATTTGGAAATTGTCATCAGCGCAAAATCACCTGAGAAAGAGAAGGAACCTTATCAAGTGGGTATCACTTTGCAGGAAAAGGGCGAGCATGGCAAAACTCAGTATTTTGACTATAAACAAGACGACTGGTGGTTTTTCTTAAAGAAGTTGAAGAAACACTTGACTAAGGAGTTGAATTTGCAACCCAAAAGGTAATCTTACACGAATCAGGCGTTTATTTACTGATGTGACGCAGGGTTCTTAAATTCCACCGATTTCATCGGTGGCTATTCATGTTTAACCCCTTCGGGGTTGAAACTAACCCCAACGGGGTGAAATGTGAATAGCCACCGATTTCATCGGTGGAATTTGGAAGCACCTTTTGCATCACATCAGTTAAAGAAACCCCGTTTTCCAAAGGGGTTTTTCCAATTACCCTCCTCTCTGCCAACTCTTCATCACTCGCTTAACATACCGTTGCGTTTCACGTATGCGTGGAACGCGCCCCAGTCTGGCAACCCGAGTTTCACCACTGTTATAAGCCGCTAATGCCAATTTGACATTCTTAAAACGCCTCAATAATCGACTGAAATAGGAAGCACCACAGTTGAGGTTCAGTTCAGCATCAAACAGAACATCGCCTGTTAAACCACAGTATGCCCTACCTGTGTTTGGCATAATTTGTGTTAATCCCCGCGCTCCTGTACGCGAAATAGCATAAGGATCCCAAGCAGACTCGTGTTTGATCAGGGCGTGAAAAAGTCGATGATTAATACCATATCTAGAAGCAGCCTGATTTGCTAATACTTCTAAGTGAGTAGAAGTTGGAAAATAATGACGACTATTACTAATGGGAACTGCCCTTATTTCATTTTTGGGCAAATTTCCAGAAGAGCAGCCAACTAATACAACGGTAAGAGCTAAAGCAATCGCATGAGGTTTGATATTCATTTTTAAATTAATTTACTCCTGTTAACTGATGACAGAAAGAAAGCATTACAGATAACCATTTCATCAATAATCTGCATACTGATGTCTATTGGAGACTATCAACTCTCCTAAAACAAAATCTCATTTAAGCAATAATAATACCACGCACAAAAAATAATGAATCCACCTCGTCTTTTACTTGGCTCTACTCTATTATTTTGGGGATGGCAAAGTCATTTTCTCCTATTTGCCGTGCCAATGGGCTTAATTTTAGAAATACCTCACTGGCTAAAATGGCGTTGGGCTTTCTCCGATAAAGACTTTAATCGTGTAACCGATCTCACTTCATTGTCATTGATCATCGCAAGTATTTATATAGTGAGCCAACAATCTATTCATGGGTTGATGACATTAATCAATTGGTTACCCATGTTACTTTTTTTATTGATCACTGCCCAAGTTTATAGTACGCACGGTACTATCAAAATGAGCAGTTTATTTTTCTCACTACGTCGTTATGAAGCAAAAATCGGCAAACCTCATCATAGAGCGAACAGGCGTATAAATCTGATTTATCCCTACATGATGATGTGTTTACTCTCTGCGAGTGTCACTCGGAGTGCGTGGTATTTATTTGGAATAACCCTACTGATTGGGTATGCGTTATGGAAAATGCGCCCCTCTCGTTATTCTGCTGTGATATGGGTATTTTTATTGGGAATAGTGGGCAGCTTGGCTTATATGAGTCAATTGGGGCTTCACCGTTTGCACGCCCAAGTAGAAGGTGTTATCTTGGATTGGTTTCAAGAAATGCTTTTGAATGATAGAGATCCTTATCGACAAAACACTGCAATTGGTGATATTGGAGAACTGAAACAGTCGGATAAGATTATTCTACGGGTAAAAAGTCCACACCCTTTACTTTTGCGTGAAGCCAGTTATAATATTTATTTCAAGACGATTTGGCGGGTCAAAAAATATGAGATGACAGAAGTTTTTCTTAATAATGAAATGAATTGGCCTTTTGTCAATGATGAGTTATCTTCAACACCTGATGGAACAATTAAAATCTCCGCCTATCTCCGCAAGGGCAAAGGTATGTTGGCATTACCACATGGCACTTATCAAGTAACTGATCTTCCCGTTTCCATAATGCACCGCAATGAGTTTGGTGCCGTTAAAGTCGAAAAAGGACCAGGATTGATAGATTATACCGCACATTTTGGTCAAAATACGCCATTAGATAGTCCCCCAAGCCATGATGATTTGCGTCTGCCCCCTTATGAAGAATATCTCACTGAATTATCAAATCAATTGAATTTGCCTCAAAAAAATCCTCAAGAAGTGCTGAAAACCTTAACCACATTTTTTAATGATTTTCAATATTCGCTCAAACTCACAACATCATCACGTATCACACCGCTAGAACATTTTTTACGCGAGAGTCGGGCAGGGCATTGTGAATATTTTGCCACCGCCACCGTTTTATTATTACGCACGGCTGGTATTCCTTCACGCTATGCCTCTGGCTATGCCGTAGAAGAATTTAGCTATTTAGAAGAGGCTTATTTGGTACGTCAACGCCATGCTCATGCTTGGGCATTGGCGTATATTAATGGACGTTGGCAGATATTTGACACAACACCTGCGGCTTGGTTCAGTTTGGAAGAGGAAATGGCGGCTTGGTGGAGAGGACTTTACGATTTAAGTGCTTGGTTTACTTACAAATTTTTTCAATGGCGTTGGCGTGAAAGTGAAAGTACTCATGATTGGCTCTTATGGTTGATTTTGCCGCTGAGTTTAATATTGCTATATAGACTTTATTCAAGAAAAAAGGTTGCTCGTTCACAACCAATCAAACCATTAAGAACACACCAGATAGCGGGAGCGGATTCTGCATTTTATCAGATCATACAACAATTAAATGCGGCGGGTTATATTCGCCAAAAGGGAGAAACACTCACAACTTGGTTAAGGCGCGTTCAAGCCCCACTTTTATCAGAAGCAAATATGCAAACAATGCTAACATTACATCAACGCTACCGTTTTGATCCTGCCAGCATTACTGTGCAAGAGAAAGCGATATTAGCAGCGCAGGTTAAAGCATGGTTAATAATGGTGAATGATGAATGATGAATGGTAAAACAATGTCGTTTTGGAGTACAACGCTTTAGCTTTGGACGTTTGGAGTAAAGTACGGTGGGTTTCGCTATCGCTCTACCCACCCTACATTAAGAAACCAAATTTTGATAGGATACCTTGATTACATATCTAGCTCGTCGGGTTGATCACACTTTGAAACCAACACGTAAATGGAGTGATATTCATGGAGCGTTACCGATTAACCTTGAATTTAAAAATATTGGCGAAATTAATTAACGCGATAAATTAATTTGAATTAATCCCTTAATCTGTTGTACTCACTAATAATAAAGAAGAAATCTAAAATGAAAAATAATTCTACACCCGTTATTTTAGTCGTTGATGACACCCTAACCAATATGGCTTTTGCCAGGGCTATTTTGCAACAAAAGGGTTTTCAGGTTTTCTTAGCCAAAAGCGGCGAAGATGCTCTTGCGCTGGCAAAGAAGGAAAAGCCAGATTTGATTTTGCTGGATATTGATATGCCAGGCTGGAATGGTTATGAAACTTGTCAACATTTTAAAAAAGAAGCCAGTTTAGCCCCTATTCCCATTTTGTTTCTCTCTGTATTTAAGAATGTTGAAGATAAACAGCGGGCATTTGCAGCAGGCGGTGTTGACTATATCAGCAAACCTTTCCAAGAAGAAGAATTGTTAGCACGGGTACAATCCCATATTGAACTGTACCGCTTGCGTGAAAAATTGGCGGATGAAATCGTTCAGCAAGATAACGAAATACTCACTTATGCTAATAAAACGGATGTTTTGGAAAAACAAGTGCAAGTGCAAGTCGCCGCGCTCAATAAAGCAAAGAAAATGGCAGAAACGGCTCAACTCGCCAAAACTCAATTCATTGCTAATATGAGCCATGAGTTGCGTACTCCGATGAACGCCATTATTGGCTACAACGAAATGCTTTTAGAAGATGCAGAAGACTTAGGCGTACCAGAATTTCTTGCTGATCTTGAAAAAATTCATTTGGAAGGCAAACTGATGTTAGGACTGATCAATGGTGTGCTTGATTTATCCCGAATTGAATCGGGTGAAATGGAATTACATTTGGAGACTTTCCAAGTTGAAAAGTTGCTCAATGAATTTATCGCCACGACAAAACCACTTGTTGAAAAGAAAAGTAATGAGTTAAAATTAAATATAATCAATGAGTTAGGAGAAATGTATGCTGATTTGAGCAAAACGCACCAAATTCTGTTCAACTTATTAACTCATGCGGTTACATTAACTGAGGATGGTCATATTTGTATCGAAGTCAAGCGTGAATTTGCACAAGAAGAGGGGAGAGAAAAAATTTGCTTTTCTATTAGTGATGACGGCATTGGTATGACTCCAAAGCAACAAGAAAGGATTTTTCAGCCCTTTACGCCAGTTGATGCAAATACCATGCACCGTCTAAATGGTACCCGTTTAGGGCTCGCAATTACTAAGCATTTTATAGAAATGATGGGCGGTACAATCAGCGTGAATAGCGAATTTGGACGGGGTAGCACGTTTTCTGTTTGTTTGCCGGCACTCATTATTACAGAAAAGTTGACTCAAAAAGCAGACATTAAAGATGGTAGGGCATTAAACAGTGAAGTGCATGGCATCGTTTTGGTGATTGATGATGATATAATCACACGAGAATTGTTAAAAAGTTATTTAAGTAAACTGGGTTATGCTGTCGCAGTTGCTGCCGATGGAGAAACCGGTTTTAAAATGGCTAAAAAACTGCGTCCCGATACGATTTTACTTGATGTAAAAATGCCCGGCATGGATGGTTGGAAAGTGCTTTCCGCGCTAAAAAATGATTCCCTTTTGTCAGACATTCCCGTTATTATGACTTCAATCCTAGAAGAACAAAATAAAGGGGTTGCACTGGGTGCGGCAGATTACCTCGTTAAACCGGTGAAACGTGCTCAATTAGCGGCGGTTTTAAGGAAATATCATATGACTAATGATTCCCAGGGCTTAGTCATGATTGTTGAAGATGATATCGTCACCCGTGAGAATATGGCAGAAATGCTCAAACTTGAAGGGTGGCGTGTTTTCAAAGCGGAAAATGGGCGCGTTGCTTTAGAATTTATGGAAGATAAAAAGCCTTCCTTAATTATATTGGATTTAATGATGCCAGAAATGGATGGATTTGAATTTGTAACCCACTTACGCCAAAACGAGAAATGGCGTTCCATTCCTGTTGTTGTTTTAACGGCAACCAAATTGAGTGCTGAAGATCAGGCGCACTTACACAGTTATGTCGATAGCATTCTTCAGAAAGCAAGTAACCAAAAAGAAGAGTTGTTGCTACAAATTCATCAACAAGTTGCTGCTGCCATACCAAACAATCATTTTGGGGTTTAAGAAATCCGATTTTTTTAAAAAATCGGATTTCTCAGATCGAAATGGGGTTTAAGAAATCCGATTTTTAAAAAAAATCGGATTTCTCAGATCGAAATGAGGTTTAAGAAATCCGATTTTTAAAAAAA
>JAOZSV010000028.1:19951-31851 GCA_029939505.1 Thiotrichaceae bacterium
ATGAGGTTTAAGAAATCCGATTTTTAAAAAAAATCGGATTTCTCAGATCGAAATGAGGTTTAAGAAATCCGATTTTTAAAAAAATCGGATTTCTCAGATCGAAATGAGGTTTAAGAAATCCGATTTTTAAAAAAATCGGATTTCTCAACTTAATCCGCTGTATTAAGCATTATCGAGGAAAAGGAAACATTTTCATAGGAGCCGCCATCCTATCAACATTATGTCCCATTGCGCCCAATTGACTGTTTAGCCCAGTAAATTGGTAGTTCATTTGAGCCATATCAGTTCTCATCATATCAACATGCTCGTTGAGTGAAGCAATATTGATATTGATATAATTGATACTGTCATTGATTTTAAGCATATCGTCACTGATTTTGCCCACCGCTACATTCATAAGCGGCATGACTTTAATATGTTCATTCACATGATTTATTGATATTTTAACCGAATCGACTGACTGCTTCACACCAGCCATATTTTCTGCGACAAGCATGATGTTTTGATTGATCTGTTTCATGTGTTCGCTGACTTCATCTATGCCTTGAATGATGTCGCCCATATCAGTGAGTAAAATCGTTAAAAGAGTGAACATCGCGATCATCAATAATATCAAGCCAATCATACTCACTCGGATAATTTGTGCCGTTTGTACGCCAATTCTCATGATCAACGCCTCTCGACGTTTCATTGCAGAATTGAATTGGCGCATAGTACTTTCAACTATCTCTGCTATTTCTCTCGGTGTTTTTTCTTCCATACTTTATTGAATGATGAATGGTGAATGATGTTAGCCAATCTCAAATTCTGATAGAGAATCAGAATGGGCAACCGTTTTACATTTAACAATGGCGACATAAGCTAATGATGGTCCTTTATGTAGCCAAGTACATAAACTCTCCACCGCTTTTGACTCGCCATAAGCTAAGACTTCGACTCGCCCATCTGCTAAATTTTTCGCCCATCCCAGTATTCCCAATCGTTGTGCCTGTAAACGTGTATAATAACGAAAAGCAACTCCTTGAACACGTCCACTGATGAAACAATGTTTACATGTTTTGTTATCCATTTTATTAACCTTTTTCCCAATTATCACTATCCGAATGATTCATTTCTGGTAAAGTGAAGTAAAAAGTACTTCCTTGACCAACTTGACTTTCTACACCCACCTTTCCTCCAGATTTTTCAATTATCCTCTGTACAATAGATAGTCCTAAGCCATGTCCTTCAATACGTGCTTGAGTCATATCGGTAAAAGGTACAAATAACTGATTTTGTTCTTCCTCAGTCAGTCCTCGCCCATTGTCGCGTACCCAGAAACGAAAATAACCGCTTTCTGCCTGCTCGGTTGCGCCCAATTCTAAACGTGGCGGAAGACCACCATATTTCAAGCCGTTGCTGATGTAATTGGTCCAGACTTCTTCAATCCAAGGCGAATAGCCGAGTGCTGTTGGCCAACTGGTTTGTACAATAATTTCACCTTGATATTCTTTAATCTTATGGGCAAGACGTTCCTGAACTTGATTAATGATTTTGCCCATAATAGAGATAGGTTCCATAATCACTGTCTGATTACGCACATTCGCCAATACAAGTAGGGAATCAATGATATTAACCGTTTTATGACTAAATTGCTGAATGGTTTGTAAAGTTTCCTGCCCTTCTTGACTTGATAATGTCCCTTCCAAATTGAGCGTGTCACATAAATCAGAAATGGTGTTTAATGGATTTTTGAGATCATAAGCAATAGTGTTCGCAAAGGCTTCTAATTCACGATTCTGTTGTCGTAGTTCAACTGCTTGTTTTTTAAACTTTTTTTGTAATTTGCTTAAAGTGATATGTGTCGTAACACGAGCCAACACCTCTTCTTGTTGAATGGGCTTGATGATGTAATCTACTGCGCCCATTTCAAAACCCTTTATTTTATCCGCTGTATCAATCAATGCAGTCATAAAAATGACTGGAATGTCGCGTGTTTCCTTGTTAGCTTTCAGATGGTGACAAGTTTCATAACCGTCTAATCCTGGCATCATCACATCTAACAAAATAATATCTGGTTTAGAATAGGTGATTTCTTCTAAGGCATCCTCTCCACTTTCGGCAATATTAACGTTAAAGCCAACTTTACGTAAATACACAAAAAGATTGCTTAAATTCGCTGGAAAATCATCTACAATGAGTAAAGTGCCTTTATCATCAGTATTTTTCATATTTGTTTTAAAAATACAGTTGCTAATCCTAAAAACGCGGTAAAGCCTATTATATCAGTCACAGTTGTAAGAACAACCCCGCCTGCTAATGCGGGATCAATGGCAGCGCGGTGAAGTAATACAGGAATTAATACACCTGCTAATGCGGCACAAAACAAGTTAATCATCAGGGCAGTACCAATAATTAATCCAAGTTTTATGCTATCAAACCAAAGCATTGCAATGATAGCGACTATAAATGACCACATTATTCCATTTAATAAACTCACGGCTAATTCTTTTCTGAGTAAAAAGGGCGTATTAATTTCCGTAATTTGACCAATTGCCATGCCACGAATAACAATCGTCAAAGTTTGGCTGCCAGCAATACCGCCCATACTGGCAACAATGGGCATCAGTACGGCTAAAGCCACTACTTTTTCTAAGGTTTCTTCAAATAATCCTATCACATAAGCCGCTAAAAACGCGGTGGCTAAGTTAATACCTAACCATAAAGCACGATTACGAGTGGTTGTGAGTACAGGGGCAAACATATCATCTTCTTCATCTAAACCTGCTTTACCCATCAAATGATGATCGGCTTCAGCGCGAATCACGTCAACCACGTCATCAATGGTAATTCTGCCGACTAAAATGCCTTGTTTGTCAACGACAGGTGCTGAAAGTAAATCGCGTTGTTCAAATAAAAGAGCCACTTCATGGGCTGACAGGTGAGCGGGAATCGCTTCTATATCTGTAGAAATAAGTTCTTCAACGGTTAATTTAGAGGCATTTGTCAATAAATCCGTTATCAACAGTACTCCTCGGTAAGAGTTATTATTGTCAACCACCATTAATACATCTGTTTTTTCGGGCAATTTGTTCAAGCGGCGCAGATAATGTAGTACCATCTTTAAAGTCATTTCAATACGCACTGTTAATATATCAATATTCATCAAGCCGCCAGCCGAATTTTCAGGGTAAAATAAGACTTGTCTTAAACGTCGATATTGTTGCAGTTCCATTGCCTGTAAGACTTTTTCCACAAGCTCATCAGACAAATCTTGTAATACATCCACCGCGTCATCGGTTTCCATGCCCTGAATTATCCCTGCGATTTTGGCAGGTGACATGTCTTGCATTAACTCACCACGAACAGCGTCACTTAAATAGGGCAGTATTTTCCCTTGTTTAAGACTTTTCTGTTTCCACAATTTATCCCGCATATTTTGTGGAAGTGATTCTAAAATATCAGCAATTTCAGAAGGATGTTGTTTTTTTAATAACGCCTTAATTTCTGTTTTAGTGCCGTTTTCTAAAGTTTTATGTAATTTATCTAACATCAGTTATCAGTATTCTTTTATTGGAGTTCAACGCTTTAGCTTTGAATTTTCCTTTTATTTCAACGTCCCCTCGTTCCCAAGCTCTAGCTTGGGAATGCCTGTTGCGACGCTCCGCGTCGCGGGACGCAGAGCGTCCCTGAATGCGTTCCCAAGCTAGAGCTTGGGAACGAGGAAAAGATGAATTTAATGGTGAAATGATAATTTACCATTCATCATTTACCATTCACCATTCACCATTCACCTAACGAGTCAAGCCCGTTGGAGCAAATTCATCTGGTTGAGAAGGGCTTGATAAATAAACCTGATAATTACGCAAATCGCCAGATAAACTCGCCTCTTTAACCACCACCGGGCGCAAAAAAATAACCAATTCTGTTTTGGTATATTTATCATTGCGATAACTAAATAAATCACCAATCAGTGGCAATCGTGATAATACAGGGATGCCTTGCGTTTTTTGATCAGTCACATCTTGCATTAATCCCCCAATCACTGCCACATCGCCATTATTAATTTTTAGAATAGATTCAATTTCGCGTACCTGTATTTCAGGAATTTTACTGGTTGTTTTTGCATAAGCTAAAACGGGATTAGGATCTTCCTTGTAACCAATAATACGTGAAATCGTTGGGCGGATATTTAGCATAACAACATCATTATCACTGATTTGGGGAGTGACACTCATGACGAAGCCGACAGGTACAGTATTGATTTCAGTGGTATAAGTTTCTCGAGAGGTTTTATCATTATCAGTAATACTGACTTCAGTGGTAAAATAGATAATATTATCAACGACTTTTAGAATAGCAGTCTGATTATTCAGTGCCATAATTTTAGGGCTAGATAGCACTTTTACTGTTCCAAACTGTTCCAATAAGCGCACCGTCGCAAAAATATTCCCAAACATACTTTGGGGATTAGCGTAAGAAAAAGAATAAAAGGGTGAACTGTTTAAATTACCCCCCATCATTGATTGTTGATAACTAAAATCTCCATCAATGCGTTGCCAATCTATGCCCGCCTGATATTGATCACCCAGTTGCACCTCTGCAATGGTGGCTTCAATAAGTACCTGTCTTTGTACATTGACAAGTACCCGATCAAGAAAACGTTGTACTTCTTCATGTTGTTTATGAGTAGCACGAACTGTTACAACGCCACTTTCATGATTAATAATCACCTTGTTTTTTATAGCGTCTTTTGCCATCCGCTGACTGTCCATTTGACTTCCTGCTAAAAGGGCCAAAATATTCTCTTCAAGTGTCTCCCAAAAATTATTGTTTGACTTATTAGTAATTGAGGTGGTGGAATTATTCTCTCCCCCTTGACTACCACCGCCGCCACCACTGCCCCCCCCGCCGCCAGCCTGATTCATACCACCACCCGTACTTGCGATTTGTGTAGCAACGGTAATCTGACTGGTGCTCTCTCTGGACATATTGACATAATTAATTTTATAGAATTGTAGATAGGGCAAATCTGGAGAAATCGTTAAAAGATTCCTATCAATCTGATAACGCAAATCGACTTGTTTTGCAATCCGTTCAAGCAATTGTGGTAGCGTTTGATTGATGGCATTAAGCGTGACAAAGCCACTGAGTCCAGGATAAATATCAACATTCAAACCAGCATCCCGTGCCAGGGCAAACAATAGCTGATCAACAGCAACTTCATTTACCACTACCTTAAAAGTTTCTAATGGCGGCGTTGGTAATGGAGGCGGTACAAACGGATGTTGCTGTACCAACGGCGGAATATCATTCTTAGGAGGTGGAATGGCAGTCGTATTGATATGACCAGGCGACGGAATAGGCGGTTGCGGCGCACACGCATTCAATAACCATAAGGTTGAAAAAAAATAGGCGTAGTGAAACGATCTTTTGAGATGAAATACCATAAAATTGATAATCTGAAATAACTTGCTATAAAATGTTGTTAATGATTTAATAGTGCGTAACCTTACAAATATTTTTTGCGGACTTTTTTTATTTTGCAAAAATATTTGCATTTTGCATAGCAATTTGCAAAAAAAGAGGCTTTAAGCGGCGATTTAAAATCAAAAATAGAGTGACAAAACAAAAACTTGTATTATAGTAAAGCCTACTTATTCAAGATGGCTTAATATATGCTTAAATTAATGATGAATTATGAATTATGATTCATCAAGATTCTTGCAAAACTCTGAACATACGAGGTTTAGAAATCCAATTTTTTTCAAAAATCGGATTTCTAAACTCGAAGAGTTTTACAAGAGGATCATTCCTAAGGCTAAAGTTTTTTCAAAAACCTCGACACCATTTTAAGACCAATTTTTTGACCAAGGAGAAAATGTTATGTCAAACAAACATCATCGATTATCGAACTCTATTCCGCTAATAGGGTTTGCCTTTCTTTTGGGAGGGCAACCCTTAGTACAGGCGGAAACCGACTATTCTGCCTGTGAAGGCGTTACTCAAGAAATGCCACGAGCGGAATGTCATGCCCTTGTTGATCTTTATCATAGCACTAATGGCTCCAATTGGACAGATAACACGAATTGGAATGAGGCTGATACGCCACATTGTGATTGGGCAAATGTCATTTGTAGTCATGTAAATCATGGAAATGTCACTAGCCTTTTTCTAAAGAAAAATAACCTTGATGGCTCCCTGCCAGCGTCTTTAGGAGATTTGGTTCATTTGGAAACGCTCTCTCTGTATTCCAACAAAATCAGCGGTTCTATCCCCGATACTATCGGAAACTTGACAAAATTGAAGGATCTTTGGCTGTATGATAATCAACTGAGTGGCACTATCCCAGCGTCTATAGGAAATTTGGTAAACCTGCTCAAGATTTCTTTGTCTAAAAACCAACTCCATGGCTCTCTCCCAGAAGGGATGACGAATTGGACACAAGTAGAGTATCTTTCCGTACACAACAACCACTTGAGTGGTCAAGTTGATTTTCTACAGAACTTGACGACTTTGAAAACATTGTGGCTGTACAACAACGACTTGACTGGTGATCTGTATTGGATGTTGAAATTGACTCAGTTAGAAAAGGTTTCTCTAAGCTACAACGAATTTAGTGGAGATATTCCTGAAGAATTGGGGAACAAATTGAACATGTTAGTGCAACTCGGTTTGCATAATAATGAACTCTGTAACAATATCCCCAAAACATTGATGAAACTTCATATTGAACAACAGGGAAGTAGAGAAGGATTACAATTACAGCGCAATCATCTCAATACAGGGGATTATGATCAAGAATTAACAGATTGGCTTGATGGCTTAAACTTAAGTTGGGATAGTCAAAGAAAACCCTGCTCTGAAGGTGGCGAGGCTTGCTTGGTTTATGCGGTACATGATGAAGGACTTAATAACTCTCATTTCTTTATCATCGATCCTGAAAAAGATTTTGCCGTCGAAGCATTGGGAGACAACTATCCAGGTGCTGACATTGAAGCGTTAGCTATACATCCAGCAACCAAACAACTTTACGCCTCCTCTGGCGATGACACAGCAAATGGTTATCAGCCTGGTTTTCTTTACAGAGTCAAAAAATCCGATGGAAACCTGACTTATCTTTGCAGTATGGGTTTAGGCGAAGTCTCCGCCCTGGCATTCCATCCAACAACTCACATATTATGGGTGTGGGCAGATCATAAAGGATTGTTCACAATTGACAATCTGGACACCTGTCAAAAAACCAATAAAAATCATGAACTTAACGTTGATGATGCTCTTTTGTTTAAGACAGAAGTTGAGGCTCTGAGTTGGAGTAAAGATGGCAATAAACTCTATGGTACTATAGAAGGTGCGCCTATTTTATATTACTCCAATTTTGATAATGGAGAAGTGTCTGTGTGTAACGCTTTTCCAGCGGAGGTAGAAGGGTTAGAAACCTTACCAAATGGTGAATTATTGTTTAGTCAATCTAACAGTCTTCATGCGTTCAACCCTGATTCTTGTTCAATAACGAATACGGTAACGTTGTCCAATAGTCTGTACAATGACATTGAAGGTATGGCTTGGCCCTGTTCTGGACTTGAATAAAATTTTCGAGGCAAACGCAAAAACTTTTGCCTCGAACCTCAAAAGTTTCCAAACCTCTGAGGTTTCCAAAACCTCTGAGGTTTTTGATGGACATCTTAAATTAGCGCAGGGGTAAAAATTTCCCCACGCTAAATATCAATTGCCCCCTCCAATTTTTTGCCCCCCTTGAATTTTAATCATTAATTCACCATTTCCTTGTCTATTCTGATAGTATTTGACATCAACGCTTTCTGGAATCCAACGCTTTAGCTTTGGATATTGGAGTCCAACGCTTCAGCTTTGGATATTGGAGTCCAACGCTTCAGCTTTGGATATTGGAGTCCAACGCTTCAGCTTTGGAAGTTTTCTGGAGTCCAACGCTTTGGACTCCTATACAAAGCTAAAGCGTTGGACGACTTCAGAACGACATTTTAATAGCGATAATATTGATGAAATAATAGCAATTTATATTATAATCGTAATTAACATTATCTTTTATTGCAAATTAAAATTTAAGATTAAAATAAAAATCGATTCAGAAAACCCTTTTAAAAAAAGGGTTTTAAAGGAATTTCTGTGGAACAAATTCGAGGTACAACCATTTTATCAGTACGCCGTGATGAAGAAGTTGTAATAGGCGGAGATGGGCAAGTTTCTCTGGGCAACACAGTGATGAAACATAATGCCCGTAAAGTGCGGCGTTTATATCACAATAAAGTCATCGCAGGTTTTGCGGGAGCCACAGCAGATGCCTTCACCCTATTTGAACGTTTTGAAGGCAAATTAGAAAAACACCAAGGGCATTTAACCCGCTCGGCTGTTGAACTGGCAAAAGATTGGCGAACAGATCGCATGTTGCGACGCTTAGAAGCCCTACTGACAGTGGCAGACAAAACCACTTCATTAATTATCACTGGCACAGGTGATGTCATAGAACCAGAATACGATTTGATGGCAATAGGCTCAGGCGGGCCTTATGCACAAGCGGCAGCAAAAGCATTGCTGGATAACAGCACATTGAGCGCGAAAGAAATTGTTGAAAAAGCATTACATATTGCTGCCGACATTTGTATTTACACTAATCATAACTTAACGATTGAAAAACTGGCTACTGGTTCAGCTTGAGGCAATACAAAGAAAACTATGAGCGAAATGACTCCCAAAGAAATTGTCAGTGAATTGGACAAACACATTATTGGTCAAACTGCGGCTAAACGGGCAGTCGCCATTGCACTGCGTAATCGTTGGCGACGTATGCAGCTTGAACCGATTTTACGCAACGAAGTGACCCCCAAAAACATTTTGATGATAGGACCAACTGGTGTTGGTAAAACAGAAATTGCCCGACGTTTAGCCAAACTAGCAAATGCCCCCTTCATTAAGGTAGAAGCCACAAAATTTACCGAAGTCGGCTATGTGGGGCGCGATGTAGAGTCAATCATCCGAGATTTGGTCGATATGGCAGTAAAAATGACTCGTGAAGATGCCATGAGTCAAGTTAAAAATGAAGCGATCGATGCTGCTGAAGAACGGATATTGGATGCCCTATTACCTTCACCACGAAACAGTCACAATGAACAAGGAACAGAAGAACCCTCCTCGACACGACAAAAACTCAGAAAAATGTTGCGTGAGGGCAAATTGGAAGATCGAGAAATTGAAATTGACGTGAATGACACTCGTATTGGTGTCGAAATCATGGCTCCCCCTGGCATGGAAGAAATGACCAGCCAATTGCAAGGCATGTTTCAAAACATCGCAGGTAATCGGACAAAATCCCGCAAAATGCGTGTTAAAGAAGCGAAGAAAGTGCTAGAGGAAGAAGAAGCAGTACGATTGGTGAATGATGAAGAGTTGAAAACACAATCAATAGAACGAGTTGAACAAAATGGTATTGTGTTCATAGACGAAATCGACAAAGTGACTAAACGATCTGATGTCGTTGGTGGTGCTGATATATCGCGTGAAGGCGTACAACGCGATTTATTACCACTCGTTGAAGGTTGTACGGTTAGCACTCGATATGGCATGGTTAAAACTGACCATATTTTGTTTATTGCATCTGGTGCTTTTCACCTAGCCAAACCTTCTGATTTAATACCAGAATTACAAGGACGTTTACCAATTCGCGTTGAACTTAACGCGCTGAACGTCGAAGATTTTGTTCGCATTTTGACAGAACCGGATGCCTCTTTGACGGAACAATATATCGCATTGATGCAAACGGAAGAACTCAAACTGGAATTCACTCAAGACAGCATCAGACGACTCGCTGAAATGGCTTGGCAAGTCAATGAACGGACTGAAAACATCGGAGCGCGGCGATTGCATACCGTACTGGAATGCCTATTGGAGAAAATCTCTTTTGATGCACCTGACAAAAAAGAAGAAGCGGTGACGATAGATGTTGACTATGTCAATGATCATTTGAATGACTTGGTTAATAACGACGATCTGAGCCAATATATTCTTTAATGACTTGAAGAAAGAAATCCGATTTTTGAAAAAAAATCGGATTTCTATACTATTTGATTTCCGTTCAGTATAAGCCTCGAAACCACCTTACACAGAATAATGGAAGACTAATGATTAAAAATACACCTATCCCAACGGAAATTAATTTACATCAAAAATCCCGTATTTTAGAAATCACCTTTGACAATGGTGAACATTATAAATTAACCTGTGAATATTTACGGGTTTATTCACCCTCTGCCGACGTGCGTGGACATTCAGCCGAACAAGCCGTTTTACAAGTGGGCAAAGCGGATGTCAAAATCGACAAAATTGAACAAGTAGGCACTTATGCCATACAATTGTTTTTTGACGATAACCATGATACCGGTATCTATTCCTGGGAATGGCTATATCATCTCAGCAAAAACCACGATAAATTGTGGCAGGAATATTTAGAAAAAATGGAAAAAGCAGGGCAGAAACGTGCGCCGGCTCCCGTGAATTAAACTGACGAGGTTTTCAAATAAGCCTCTTGCAAAACTCTTTTCGAGGTTTCCGTTTTTCTTCAAAAAACGGAAACCTCGAAATCTATTCCACAGGTTTAAGAAATCCGATTTTAAAAAAAAATCGGATTTCTTTTTCAGTTTGATTCAGGATAAGGGGAATTCAGGAAGAGTTTCATCAATTTTCTCCATTAAATCAATGGTTTGCTCTAAAGCGGCGAGAATATAAAGATAATGGTTACAATCATCATAGCTCAGTTTTCTGCCCTTTCTGTCTTTGAGCCATTTGTGGCAAACTTTGTAGCCGCCGATGTGGAATTGCCAAACGTTTTCTTTGACGTGATCAAAGTATTGCGTTTTGTTGATATAGACTTTTTCGTCTTGGTAAGTGATTTTATCAACAAGGTTATTGCCTTCGATTGGATATCCGCTATCGCTATCAATATCGGCTTCCATCAAGTGAATGGTAACCAGTTGTTTTCCTAATTCGGCGAGTTGTTGAAATAGGGTTTTATCACTGGTTAGGGGTAAACGCGGAAAGTCGATTTTGAGAAATTCGGCATAGCGTTGGCGATAAGTTGTGCTGTGGAAGACGGCGTACATATAGTGGAAAATGTTTTCTGGACCGATGGTGGTGGTTAAATCGCCTGTGCCATCGTCTATGAATTTTAGTTTTAGGCGAGTTTCTACGTCTTTGATGAAGTTGGGAGAGAAGTTGGGTTTTCTCTTTGGTTTAGAGTTGCCATTACCGTTTATAAACTCGTCTTTTTCGGTTGGGTAGATGTAGAGAGGAAATAAAGAATCTATACTTTGATTATCCGAACGAATTGCCCCATTACTCATTATGGATGCTGTTGCTAGAAAGTAACCACATTGTTGTGTTGGAGGAGTTTTACGAACAGTAATCAAAGCCAAGTTTTCCCCAGCTAACATATGTTGCATCACGTTAGTTCTTGGCCTACAAATCAATCCTTGACTCTTACCCGTGTAATAAGTATACCGCTTATCAAAAGGGCGATATAAAATAGGGGTAACATAAGAACCGTCAACATCGTGATTCTTAATATCAGCTTGAGCTAAATGCACTTTCCAATCCTGTACATCTTTACCCAATTGGTATTTTTCTCGTGCCTGTTCTGGTTCTAGGGAGACAAAATCTTTGACCGTTTCCATAACCGCTTGCCGTGACTTATGGATAGTCAACTCATCCCGAGCAGTAACGATACCAACAGAATTAACTGGCATCATCTCAGTCACTTTCCAATACGGCTCATATTCATCTCGCAAAGTGATGTCTTGCGGAATGAACAAATAAAATGGCGAGGAAGGTTTTAACATTTCCCAATCTGTCGTTTTCACATCCTGCTCTTCTAACCAAGCATATTTACCCTC
>JAOZSV010000166.1:0-3318 GCA_029939505.1 Thiotrichaceae bacterium
CTAAGCGGCGAAACGATATTTAAGAAATCTTTGAAAAAAAATCGGATTTCTAAGCTCGAATAGAATCGCTTTGCGTAACATCAGGCAATAATGCTAAACATATCACGCAAAATATTTTTTTCATCTTTTCCTTTTAAATATCAGGTTGCAAATCAAGGGATTCCCAAAGTTTGGGAACGATAAAAAAAAGTCCAAAGCTAAAGCGTTGGACTCCAAAAATCCAAAGCTAAAGCGTTGGTACTCCAAAAATCCAAAGCTAAAGCGTTGGTACTCCAAAAATCCAAAGCTAAAGCGTTGGTACTCCAATGTCACGTCCAAATCTAAAGGATTCGAGGTTTTAGTTTTTTTTAAAAAAAAACTAAAACCTCGAATGGACTCCAAATTACCATTCTTTTAAACGCACTGCCGGATCGCCAAATAGGGTGAACATTTTTAAGAGATTTTGTGATGCGCCTTGTTCATAGGCGGTGATTTTGGATTGCGTGGTGATGGTACCCAGTATTCTATTGCCTTTCTCAAAAATGAGTGAGGCAATAGCATGAGCTAAAATCGTGTCTTCCCAGGTATAACTGACATTGCTCGGCGCAAAAGTCGCAATCGCTCCCCCTGAAGCTAAAATAAATTCTTCGGCAAAGGAGTATTTAGCGGAATTGACAAAATAGCCGTTAATGCAGGTGAGCATGAGTGCAAAAGTTAATTGTTCTTGATTTGTCAATTTGTGCACATCGTCTGGTTTAAATAAACCTTTCGATTGGCTCCATCTATCCATAACGCCATGCCCAATATAGTTGCTGATCATCACGCCTTCATTGAAACTGGCAATGATGTCTTGAGTTGCTTTGGCGATTTGTTTTTCCTTTTCATCTTTATCCACGCCAGTTAAATAGTCGCTCAAGTATATCTTGTCGGCATTAAAGTTTGCGGGTAGATAACTAAATATCCCTTCATTTAACGCTTCAAAATCATTGCCCTGATCCGCTATTAGTAAAACGTTACGCGGATTTTCACGGGTGGATTCTTCAAAACGGATAATTTTGTCAATTAACGCCACGACTGTTTCTGAGCTATCGCCTGGGATTCTCCCAATTAACATGTCGGGCAAAATATCATCACCATCAACAGTGACATAGTAATTATCATCTGGGGTTAAGCCTTCCCACGATGCTGAGAGATGGGTGGGCACTTTATTTGTTTTTTTATCCTTAGACTCTTTATATTTCAGGCTGGCATCTCCGACTAAAAACACATAAGTCGGTGCAGGGCGATTCCAATTCTCGTAGGCATAACGCAAAAAATCCTTTATCGCAGTCGGATCGCTTAACCCATGATTAAATTCATTGTAAATGTCTTGAACACTGACGGATTTGACGCGCAAGCCCTGTCTGCGGCGGAAATCAATTAAGGGCTGCACGGCTTGTAGAAATCCCTTATCAGTAATAAGGATATAGTCTGCCCCATTTTTGGGTGCTTTTAGTTTGGCAGGTTGCCAGGGGGTGATACTTTTTGGCGATTTGGTTTCTCTTGAAAGATAATAGCTTCTTTTGCCAATCACTTCTGTTTCAAAGCTGGCGTGGTAGTTAAATATTTCTTCTTCAATTGAACCTTCAACTGAAAAATTGACGATTTCTGCGACTTCGTAGGGATCCGTTATGTCATAAATGACAATGTCCATTTCGCTCAGTTGTTTAATCGTGATTTGAGTTTCACCATTTCCTGTCACTGTCATTGCGATATGATTTTCAATCGCATGATAATTTCGCCAATAGTCTATTTCTATCCTATCCAGATAGATCACGTCAACAATAGCACCTGTATCGCCTGGCATTTCAACAGTTAGCGTGTTTTCTCCGTTGAGAAGCAGTTCAGAGGAAATCGGCATTTCTTGAATATACCTTGAGTCTCCATTCCAAAAGGCATCTCCAATCACTGTGCCATTTAGTTTAATCAAAGTGTGATGATTGGGTTGAGGCGGCGCAGTCGAACGCCCTTGAAAGTAAACCCGCATAATTGCTTCACGACTAGGCGCGACGATTGGGCTAGGAATATCAAGGGAATACTCTTTAACATCTGAGGCATTGAGTCTTTCCCAAAACCAGTAATCTTGTTTGGGGGCATCTGGGGTTTGCAGCCAGAATTGACTATTTTTTTCAAGTTGAAGATGTTGATAAAAGGCATTCATCTTTTCGCCATTTCCAGTGACTTCGCCATTAATTTGAGCCATTCTTTTACCAAACCCTTTTTTTCGCCAATATAACCAATAAACATTGGTGTTTGTAAAGGTGTTGTCGATGCTTTCGGCGTAAAATGCGATAGAATCACCCGGTTTTAGCGGAGAAGAATCGGAAATCACTTGGAGAGCGACTTCTTTTCCTTGATTAAACAGACGCAGGCGTTCAGGATTTATAAACTGCGGTAGCCCAGCTTGAACTAAATCTTCATAAGAGAGTTGATAAAGTCCCGTTTCAGCGATTTCGATTTTTAAAGCATCATTTTGTTTAACCTGTCTTTTGGGTACGTCAATGGATTCATTTTCTCTCACATTTTTTAAGGCGCGTGTCAATATATCCCCCGTTTTGACACGAAGCGATGTTTCATTCGACAATATTCGAGGTTCAAGTTTTTTTACAGAAAAAACTTGAACCTCGAATGGGTTTTCAAATTGGATTTGAAAACGAATCGTTTCGGCGTATCGCAATTCTTGCGTTTCTGGATTCCATTGAAATGGAAAAATCCGTAGCCGACTGAGAGATTCTCCGCGCAAAATTTCTCTCGCGCCTATTTCTACCACTTTTTCTGGGAAAATTTTTCTGTAGGCATTCTCATTTTGGACAAAATGAAAACGTTTTACGCCATTATCCGACACCTGCGCTTTTGGTACAGGGCATAAGTCAATTTTCTGCACTGTTTTTACATATTTTCCTTGTATTTCAATGACTTGCAGATTTATTGTCCCTGCTTGGGGGACTTTCAACAACATGGCTTTTACAGGCAATTCGGGATAGCCCTGTTTAAGTGTTTTTCCCCACGCGGGTATCGAAATGCGCTGACAGGAAGCCGTTTGAACGATTTCAAAGGGGGGAAGTGTGAGTTCTAAAGTTAATCCACGCGCCTGCTTGGAAATGATTTTGAGTGCTGAATCGCTTTCAGCAAGGGCATTGGAAAATCCAATAATGGATAAGATTAAGATCAATCTATGAAACATGATTTTTTTTCCTCTTCAAAAAAAGGTTTGTCGCCAAACCTCTGAGGTTTCCAAAACCTCAGAGGTTTTTCGTGGTTCAAAAAAAGGTTTGTCGCCAAACCTCTGAGGTTTCCAAA
>JAOZSV010000166.1:3418-11300 GCA_029939505.1 Thiotrichaceae bacterium
AAAAAGGTTTGTCGCCAAACCTCTGAGGTTTCCAAAACCTCTGAGGTTTTTCGTGAACGAGCCTCAATCATATTTATTTTTTCCGCCGAATCCCATAAATCTTGCGCGTCGTGATGCCCTTAATTTTTTCAGGATCAAGTGGCGCGACACCAAGATACTGAAAATCACCTGAATTACCACCATCATCACTCCAAGTGCCACTGAGCGTCGCTGGATTAATGGTGACAGCATTTTCAAAGACAAAATTCTGCCCAAGATTTTGGGTGAATGAGATGCGGAAAACATTATTATTCGTATCCAATAATGCCGAGCCGTCAACAGGATAAGTCGCCTCATCAGCAATATTTTCCCCTATCAGAGAAAAATATCGCCCATTCACATCATTCACATCAAAGCAAAGAATTTGTGCAAAGGGGGCTTGTTCCCAACAATGGATGCCAATACTGCTTGCCATAACGAGTGGCGGCATTGTCATAAACAAGATCAGGTTAAAAACAAATAAGCGTTTAGAATTTTTCATTGATTGACCATTTTAGTGAAAATATCGTAAAACATATTATACAAAAAAAAAGCCCCATAATCTCATTGGAGATTACAGGGCTTTTTTAGGAGCTTGATCAGAATAATTGAAGACTTAAAGAGACTTTACTTCGCGATAACACATTTGATTTCATTGAAGTTATTTTGACCACTGCCATCAATTGCTTCAACGCCATAACAGTAAAGATTGCCTGGTATGACATTTTCATCTGTCAGGGTATAAGAACCATTCTCGTTATCTGTAGAATCAATGGATTCAATCACTTCTACATGCGCTTTCCAGAGCTTAAACTGCAAATTTCCAGAATCAGCACTTCTGTTGAATCCGATTTGAACGCCATTGTTTGTTGCAGTTAAATCTACTGGAAGGAGTGTATCTAGCAGCTCTACATTATCTGGAATTGTCCCATTGTTTCTCAAATCAGCACAGGTTTTGCCAGCATACCATGTTGCATCTACGACAGTACCTGGTGCAAGCACACTATCTTTTTCCGCTTTACAGGAAGTTTGGTTCTCATAACGTTCTTCATAGCAACTGTATTGAGGTTTATTATCATCAAACTCAAGTACACAGGCATTTTGTTCTGGTGGTATCACCACATTACTACAATTAGGACCCATGATTTCCCCAGTGCCATACATAGTAGCTGTCTTAGCTAAAACGGAAACGGTACCTGTTGGGTAATCAGCATCCAATGTAATGGTAAATGTACCGCCTTGAGTATCCCATTTGATAAGTGGAGAATCTTTCACCGTTTCGTCCGCACCTTCTCCGGGATCAGCATTGCTCGGATCACCGTCAGGCTTCTTTTCTCCACCACCTGCATCTGTGACATGTTCCAAACAAGAACCTAGCGCCAAATCCCAGTGGCTTAAATCTCTCCCTTTTTTCCGCACAACCTCGTAAACCCAGCTATTGCCTTCATTGCTTTTTAGCGTGATTTGGTATGTAGAGTCTTTCTTGTCATTTACATGCACTGTTACAGAATCAAGTACATCGCCTTCAGCATAAGCAGACATTCCAAAAACCAGACTAGTAACACAAGCCATGCCTATCAAATATCGCTTGTTTTTCATGATCTTTTCCTTAAAAGTTAATTAAAACGTCAAATATTTGTACACGAAGATTTTTATTTAAAATCTTGACATTTGTATCTGCAAAAGAAAGACCAAATGGGTATAAAGTTTTATAACTCTTTGTATTAAAACAAGTTTATTAGTAATTTTGGGAGTGATTCACTCTATTTTTTTCGCATAATGCATTGCAATTTGAAAAAATAGTGTAATTTGCAAAAATATTAGTAGCTGATGTTACGCAAAGCGATTCTATTCGAGCTTAGAAATCCGATTTTTGAAAAAATCGGATTTCTTAAACCTCGTGCTCGTGTGTTCAAAGTTTTGCAAGAGCCTCAAGCGTTTAGAATTTTTCATTGATTAACCATTTTAGTGAAAATATCGTAAAACATATTATACAAAAAAAAGTATCCTATCAAAATTTGGTGGTTTTTTTTATGTAGGGTGGGTAGAGCGATAGCGAAACCCACCATTTTTCAAAACGGAACGGTGGGTTTCCACTTCGTTCCTTTCGAGGTTAAAGTTTTTTTAAAGAAAAAACTTTAACCTCGAAACCACCCTACATTAAGAAACCAAATTTTGATAGGATACAAAAAAAAGCCCCATAATCTCATTGGAGATTACAGGGCTTTTTTAGGAGCTTGCTCACTTCTATAGATGTTCAGGAAAATAAATTCTGAGAAACGGGCTGTTTTTTCAAAAAACTTGGTTTCTACGGCTATATTATTTTCCCACTATCACCTAGTAGCCACGTTTGCTTGCTATTTTCCGTAGAAACTACTACCACTACCTACTGGTGAATCCATGCTGCTGCTATCAAAAGCATCGGCAGAACTACTACGGGTTCCCGTCCAACATCCATTAAATGCCCCTGAATAGATGCCAGACAAATTACCATCCTCTCCCATCGTGGCAGTCCAGATCAGTGCTGGAGTAAAAAACGTATCTGATGCTGTTACATCACAACCCTCTTGGGACCATGGGCCACCATTGGAGAAACCAACTGAGCTCCATGTAAAGTCCTCATGATAAATAGTTGTCCTCATAAAATCGGCAGTACCATCACAATTTATGTCCATTCCTATCGTCCAAGTTCCTACTATGGAAGAACATGATGCGGGTTGTTGTGGAGGGCAAACAGCAATCCCTTCTATATCGTTATACTTGACTACTTTAGTTCCACCACTAACCTCACAAGTCTCAGGATCAATCACCGTCACCAATTGAGTACCATGATCATGATAACCTACCAATAACTCACCCTTTTCGTTTACTTCCAGTGCTTCCATCTCAGGTGCTTTGAAATTACAAACATTCCAATTTATAGCATCTTCATCGACACCTTCTTCCGTTCCTGGAACAGAACCGAGACGATGTGGTTTTGGAGCATCGTTACTATCAGGATTACTCCCTACATTGTACACAAAGTAAAGGACTTCGCCAGCGTTATCCCAACTCAGATCCTCAACTTCAATATTTGCTGGAGGAGCAATAACCGTTGGACAACCTGGTTCTTGAACCATCACTAAACCATCCGTTTGTGACCATCCCCATAATTCGTTAGTGATAGGATTAACAGAAATCCCATCAAGTCCATTACAGTCTGTAAGTTCTTCAGTCAAATCACCATTAACCATGTCAATTTGGTAAAGCATACCAGGGTCATTACCATGATCACTTGCGGCACCATACATCACACCATTTAAGGTGATATCGACTCCTTCAATATCATAACCCTCACGAGATGGACCAATAGGTTCTATTACACCATCTTTATATCTAACAATCTGTGAATCGTTCAAACCCTTATCATGGACTGCGTAAATATAGTCACAGACCTCAGTTGGTTCAGCATAAGCAGACATTCCAAAAACCAGACTAGTAACACAAGCCATGCCTATCAAATATCGCTTGTTTTTCATGATTTTTTCCTCAAAAGTTAATTAAACGAGCCTTTTGCAAAATTCGCTTTTTCGAGTTTAAATTTAGAAATCGAGGCTAAAGTTTTTTTGAAGAAAAAACTTTAGCCTCGATTCGATTTTTGAAAAAAATCGGATTTCTTAAACCTCGTGTATTCAGAGTTTTGCAAGAACCTCAAACGTCAAATATTTGTATACGAATATTTTTATATGCAAAAAAAAGACCAAATGGGTATATTTCCTTATAAATCATTGTATTAAAAGAAGTTTGTTAATAATTTGTGGAACTGATACTCTATTTTTTTTCGCATAATGCATTGCAATTTGAAAAAATAGTGTAATATTGCAAAATAAGTGTAATTTGCAAGAATATTAGTGCGATGAAACTTGCAAATTAATTTCTATTACTCGACTATCAAGTTTTTGATGTGATTTGGCTTGACGAGAATTGATTACTGACTAAATTAGCTGGTAACGACTCCGCTTTGAAATGTGAATGGAGTTCGAGGTTTTAGTTTTTTTGAAAAAAAAAACTAAAACCTCGAAAACGCTTCAGCTTTGTGCGTATTGAAAATTCGGATTCTAACTATGGAAAGTGATTTAAATCAATAAATTATAAAAAATGTTCTTGTACAAAGAATTCGCATTTTAAATTATTTTATTCTGAAAAATTCTCAAATTCTGCCAATTCTGATTCAAACAATAAAAAATATTCTGTACAAAATTTTCCAATATGTTAAACTGCATCATCTCAAAAATCTAATTTAATGACTTATAGATTGATGAAATTCTAATGTAACTCTTTGATTTTAATTCTTTTTTATCATCAAATGATTTGTAAATGCTTGATTTACAATATAATTTTCAATGCGTCAGTTTAAAGAATAATATTTGACACTTGACAACTGAAATAAAGGAGCATAATGTCATCACGTCGTAAAAAACTCGCTAATGCCATTCGTGTTTTGAGCATGGATGCGGTACAAAAAGCGAATTCTGGTCATCCAGGGGCACCAATGGGTATGGCAGATATTGCCGAGGTGTTGTTCAATGATTATATGAACCATAACCCCAAAAACCCAAATTGGGCTAACCGTGATCGTTTTGTGTTATCCAATGGTCACGCTTCAATGCTGATCTATTCTCTAGCGCATCTGACAGGTTATGATTTGTCAATTGAGGACATCAAAAATTTCCGTCAGTTGCATTCTAAAACGCCTGGACACCCTGAGTATCGTTATACACCCGCTGTTGAAACGACTACAGGGCCTTTAGGGCAAGGCATCGCCAATGCGATAGGTATGGCACTTGCTGAAAAAGTGTTGGCTGGGCAGTTTAACCGCCCCGATCATAGTATCATCGATCATTATACTTATACCTTATTAGGCGATGGTTGTATGATGGAAGGTATTTCACACGAAGTTTGTTCGTTAGCAGGAACGCTAGGGCTTAACAAATTAATTGCCTTCTATGATGATAATGGTATTTCAATTGATGGTGAAGTCGAAGGTTGGTTCACGGATAACACACCACAACGTTTTGCCGCTTATGGTTGGCATGTCATTGAAAATATCGACGGGCATGATGCTGAAGCGATTAAGCAAGCCATAGAAGAAGCCCGATCCTATAACGATAAACCGACATTGATCTGTTGTAAAACCATCATCGGCTGGGGTTCTCCAAATCACCAGGGCAAAGAATCTTGTCATGGTGCGGCTTTAGGAGAGGAAGAGATTGCCTTAGTTAGAAAAGAACTCGGTTGGGAATCTCCTTCATTTGAAATCCCTGACGACATTTATGACGGATGGGATGCCAAAAACAAAGGCGTACAACTTGAAAATGACTGGAATACAAGATTAGCCGCTTATACTCAAGCCTATCCTGAATTAGCGGCGGAATTGAAACGCCGTTTAAATGGTGAATTACCTGAACATTTCTTAGAAAATGTAGATACCTTCATTTCTAGCGTTGATGCTAAACAGGAAAAAATCGCTTCCCGTAAAGCCTCACAAAACGCATTGAATGCTTTGGGACCATTATTACCAGAACTCATGGGCGGTTCAGCGGATTTAGCTGGCTCTAACTTAACGATCTGGAAAGGATGTAAAAGCATCCAGAAACAGGCTGATGGTAATTATATTCACTATGGTGTGCGTGAGTTTGGAATGTCCGCTATAATGAATGGAATGTCTCTGCACGGCGGTTTTATTCCTTATGGTGCGACTTTCCTGATTTTTTCTGAATATGCTCGCAATGCCCTCCGCATGGCGGCATTAATGAAGATTCAATGTATTTTCGTTTATACGCATGATTCCATTGGTTTAGGCGAAGATGGTCCAACTCATCAACCGGTTGAACAAACGGCAACCTTGCGTTTGATACCCAATATGTCAGTTTGGCGGCCCTGTGATGCTGTGGAATCAGCAGTGGCTTGGAAAATGGCGATTAAACGTAAAGAAGGACCAACTAGCTTAATCTTCTCACGTCAAGGATTGCCACATCAAGAGCGCACCACTGAGCAATTAGAAGGGATTGAACGTGGCGGTTATATTCTATCCGATTGCGAGGGAAAACCCGATGTGATTCTTATTGCAACGGGATCAGAAGTCGATTTGGCAATGGGGGCCACCAAACAATTGAGTCAGAATGGCAAGCAAATCCGCGTTGTTTCCATGCCAAGTACCGATCTATTTGACGCGCAAGATGAAGCCTATCGTGAATCAGTATTACCGAATGATGTCATAGCGCGAGTTGCCATAGAAGCAGGTGTTTCTGACAATTGGTTCAAATATGTTGGATTACAGGGCAAAGTGATCGGCATCGATAAATTTGGCGAATCGGCTCCTGCCGGTGAGCTTTTCAAACTATATGGTTTCACCATAGACAATATTATTAAAACAGTTTTCGATGTTTCCGTTTCTTGAAGAAAAATGGAAAAACCCGAAGGCTGTTTTTTAAATTAACAGGAAAAAATTTAATGGCAATTAAAGTCGCAATCAATGGTTACGGTCGTATTGGACGTAACATTTTACGTGCGCTTTACGAAGCAGAACGTACTCATGAAATCCAAATTGTGGCGGTTAATGACTTATGCGATGTGAACAGTAACGCACATTTGACGAAATACGACACTGTACATGGAAAATTCAAAGGTGAAGTGCTTGTCGAAGGCGACAATCTGATCGTTAATGGCGATAAAATTCGTGTATTGGCAGAACGCGATCCAGCCAAATTGCCCTGGAAAGAAATGGGTGTCGATGTTGTACATGAAAGCACGGGATTTTTTGCAACTAAGGCCAAAGCCAGTGCACATTTAACTGGGGGAGCCAAAAAAGTGATTATCTCCGCGCCAGGCAAAGAGGTCGATGCCACTATCGTTTATGGGGTTAATCACAATATTCTCAAAGCCAGTGACACGGTGATTTCTAATGCCTCATGCACCACAAACTGCTTGGCTCCTTTGATTAAACCGCTACATGACAAAATTGGTATAGTTCATGGATTAATGACGACTATCCATTCCTATACCAATGATCAAGTATTAACCGATGCTTATCACCCTGATTTACGTCGCGCTCGCTCCGCAACCCAATCTATGATTCCCACTAAAACGGGTGCTGCTGCTGCTGTTGGTTTAGTACTGCCAGAATTGAATGGCAAATTGGATGGACTCGCTATACGTGTTCCCACCATCAACGTTTCTCTCGTTGATTTAACCTTCACCGCGGCTTGTCAAACGAGCAAAGAAGAAGTCAACCGGATTTTGAAGTCCGCTTCAGAAAACGAATTAAAGGGCATATTGGCTTTCAATGAGGAACCACTGGTTTCCATCGATTTCAATCATAGTACCGTTTCTTCAACTTATGATGCCAACCAAACCAGAGTCATGGGCAATTTTGTTAAAGTCTTGTCCTGGTATGATAACGAATGGGGATTCTCCAACAGAATGTTGGATACGACTGTGGCACTAATGAATGCTCAGTAATTAACTTGTAACTCGTTGATTTTAAACTAAAATTAGCGCAACGATTTTAGAAAAGGATTTTTTTTGAACTTGAGATTGCGTCTTGAACATCGAAATTAATCCTTTCTAAAATCCGTTGAACTCAATTTTCATAGGAAGAAAATATGGAAACAAATGTATTTTTGGTCGTGATGGCTGGTTTATTTGCTTTGATTACAATAATATCACTATATTTTTTAGAGGAACGTAAACGGAAATTGAAGGCTGAACAAGAAAAACGTCAACAGCTTGAACAGTCTTTAAAAAGCGGAAAAAGCGAATTAGCGGCAAAATCAGAACAATTGCGCGTTGAACAAGAAAAACGTCAACAGCTTGAACAGTCTTT
>JAOZSV010000167.1 GCA_029939505.1 Thiotrichaceae bacterium
AAAACTTTAGCCTAGATTTCTAAGCGGCGAAACGATGTTTAAGAAATCCGATTTTAAAAAAAAATCGGATTTCTAAGCTCGAATAGAATCGCTTTGCGTAACATCAGTTTATAAGTTTAAATCATTGTTTTTATTGGATTAAAATTTATTGACGGACAAGTCTGATCTTGTTTTTTTATGTTGATAAACCTATTTATTAAAATTGGATTATTTTAGTCAACTTTTGTTGTAAAACTATCAGTTTTTGTTATAATATTATTTTGAAATTGATCTTAATCAATCTAAAGAGGATATTAAAGTATGTCATTAGATCAAACGAATCGTTATGTGAATTTGGACTTGGATGAGAAAAAACTGATTGCAGATGGTCAGCATGTACTCGTCGCCTATCACATGACACCCAAATCTGGATATGGCTATGTCGCAACAGCCGCTCACTTTGCCGCTGAATCTTCTACGGGTACCAATGTAGAAATCAGTACAACGGACGATTATACTAGGAGCGTAGATGCGCTCGTTTATGAGGCTAATGAGGAAAATAAGCTGACGAAGATCGCATATCCTCTTGAGCTTTTTGATCGCAATATCACTGATGGGCGTGCGATGTTAGCCTCTTTCCTGACATTAGCCATCGGTAATAATCAAGGGATGGGCGATGTCGAAAACGCAAAGATGTACGATTTCTATGTTCCACCCGCTTACTTACAATTGTTTGATGGCCCTGCGACCACGATTTCTGATCTGTGGCGCGTATTAGGTCGTCCAGTAGTGGATGGTGGATTTATTGTGGGTACGATTGTGAAACCCAAACTGGGGCTGAAACCTGAGCCTTTTGCAGAGGCGGCTTACCAATTCTGGTTGGGCGGTGATTTCATTAAGAATGATGAGCCTCAAGGTAATCAGGTTTTCGCGCCATTAAGGAAAACCATCAGGCTCGTTGCAGACGCGATGAAACGTGCTCAGGACGAAACGGGTCAACCCAAAATATTCTCAGCCAATATCACTGCCGATGATCCTTTTGAAATCATTGCTCGTGGTGAGTACATTCTGGAAACTTTTGGCGAAGATGCCAATCATGTCGCCTTCCTGGTTGATGGTTATGTGGCAGGACCAACCGCTATCACCACCGCCCGTCGTCGTTTTCCCAATCAGTTCCTGCATTATCATCGTGCAGGGCATGGCGCAGTGACTTCTCCACAATCTAAACGGGGTTATACGGCTTTTGTCCTTTCTAAGATGTCACGGCTACAAGGTGCATCGGGTATCCATACAGGTACGATGGGCTTTGGTAAAATGGAAGGCGAAGCGGGTGACAAGAATATCGCTTATATGTTAGAACGTGATTCTGCACAAGGCCCTTATTACTTTCAAGAATGGCTTGGCATGAAGCCCACCGCACCGATTATTTCTGGTGGAATGAACGCCTTACGTGCGCCTGGTTTCTTTAAAAACTTAGGTCATGCCAATGTGATTATGACAGCAGGGGGTGGCAGTTACGGTCATATTGATGGTGCAACAGCGGGTGCGTTATCCTTGCATCAAGCTTATGAGTGTTGGAAGTCTAATGCCGATCCTGTTGAATTTGCCAAAGATCACAGAGAATTTGCTCGTGCATTTGAATCTTTCCCACACGATGCAGATGCTTTATTCCCTAACTGGCGTAAAGAGTTGGGAGTGAGCTAATCAGTATGAAGTACATTCGAGGTTTTCGTTTTTTGAAGAAAAACGAAAACCTCGAATGCTTTAGCTTTGTGCGTTTTTTGGAGTACATTCGAGGTTTGAGTTTTTTAAAGAAAAACTCAATTCGAGGTTCAAGTTTTTTTACCGAAAAAACTTGAACCTCGAATCGAATGCTTTAGCTTTGTGCGTTTGGAGTCCAACGCTTTAGCTTTGTCAGTCCGCCCAAAAGCGTTGGACTCTTAAACTTTGTCAGTCCGCCCAAAGCTGAAGCGTTTTCGAGGTTTAAGTTTTTCTTCAAAAAACTTAAACCTCGAACTCCATTTTTAACTCTTAACTGATGTTACGCAAAGCGATTCTATTTGAGCTTAGAAATCCGATTTTTGAAAAAATCGCTCAAACCTCGTTTCGCCGCTTAGAAATCCGATTTTTTCAAAAATCGGATTTCTTGACGCTTTTCTCAAAAATTAGGAGATTTTTATTCATTTTTTACCATTGATTGAATAGTGGGATAGGTTCATCAATGGACGTGAAAAAAAAGCGGTTTTTTCTTCGCGTCAACTTCAGCGAAAACTCATCTGCTGACCAAATATGAAAACGCACGCATCTCTCCCCTTCGCATTCGCCAAACATCATGGCATCATATTAACCCAACTTTCCGCTCACGGTGCAACCATAACCCACCGCCCCGTCATAACGCGCCAGACGTTAAGTGAAACGCGCCGTTTTTTAGGTATCCCTTTGAATTTAAAAGAGATTGGTATAGAACAATTTGATGTGCTGTTGACAGAACATTATGAACAGCAACAAGCCAATCAATCTATGCAAATGATGGAAGGTTTGGGGGAAGAATTAGATTTATTTCAAGTCGCACAACAACTCGCAGAACCCGAAGACTTATTAGAAAGCGACGACGACGCGCCCATTATTCGCCTTATCAATGCCCTACTCTCTGAAGCGATTAAAGAAAATGCTTCCGATATTCATATTGAACCTTATGAAGCACGTCTCGTTGTGCGTTTTCGTATTGATGGTGTTTTACGCGAAGTACTACAACCTCGGCGTGTGTTAGCACCATTGCTGGTTTCGCGCATTAAAGTCATGGCCAAACTTGATATTGCCGAAAAGCGTTTACCCCAAGATGGACGCATTTCGTTGCGTCTCGCAGGGCGTGCCGTTGATGTGCGTGTTTCCACGATTCCAAGTGGACATGGTGAACGAGTCGTTTTACGCTTACTAGATAAACAGGCGGGACGCTTAGATTTAAAACATCTTGGTATGTCAGTTGAGAGATTGAAGCATTTGGAAAGTCTTCTACAAAAACCTTATGGCGTATTCCTCGTGACAGGACCCACGGGTTCCGGTAAAACGACCAGTCTCTATGCCATGCTCAATTATTTGAATGATCGCAGCCGTAATATTATGACAGTGGAGGATCCGATAGAATATTATTTGGATGGCATCGGACAAACCCAAGTGAATACCAAAGTCGATATGACTTTTGCGCGAGGGCTACGCGCTATTTTGCGACAAGACCCAGATGTTGTCATGGTTGGCGAAATCCGCGATGTCGAAACGGCTCAAATTGCAGTGCAAGCCAGTCTGACGGGACATTTAGTCTTATCAACTTTGCACACAAACACGGCTATTGGCGCGGTGACACGTCTTCGTGATATGGGCATTGAACCCTTTTTATTATCATCCAGTTTAATTGGGGTGATGGCGCAACGCTTGATGCGTTTATTATGTCCAGACTGTAAGCAGGTTTATACACCTGAAACCCCTTTATTAATGAGTGATGAAACGTTATATGCCTCTGTGGGTTGTCAAGCCTGTGATTCTATCGGCTATCGAGGGCGAACGGGCATTTATGAATTGGTTAGCATAGATGACAGTATTCGTACCATGATACATGACGGTGCTGGGCAACAAGCCTTAGAAACGGTTGCCCATGAAAAAAATGAGACGATTCAACAAGATGGCATGATTCGAGTATTGGCGGGGGATACGAGTCTTGAAGAGTTGTTAAGGGTGACTACGTTCCAGTTATGAATTAATAAGTTTCCAAGTGCCACCGATGTGACGCAAGGTGTTTCCAAGTTCCACCGATTTCATCGGTGGAATTTGAATTGGAAGAATCCTGCATCACATCTTATAAATAATACCCTTTCGAGGTTTGAGTTTTTCTTCAAAAAACTCAAACTTCGAAAACTAAACATGACCAGTTTAAAAAATCTGTCAGGTTTGGCTGTTCAAATTTCGGAAATGATTAAAGCCTCATTCCTTTTGGTGGGTTTCCACTTCGTTCCCCTTTCGAGGCGTTTTTTCTTTAAAAAAACTTTAGCCTTGAAACCACCTTAGATTTACTCAACGGTTAGCAATATAAGTACTGAAGTACAAATTATCGGGTATTTACAATACCTTCGCCAATCAAAAATTAATGGTCAATGGTGAATAATAAATGATGAATAATGAATAAAATCAATCATTTAAAGAAAAAATCGTTCATCATCATTCACCATTGGCGAAGGTATTAAAGACACAATCCATTTTCAAGGTGCCACCATGACAATGCCCAATTTTCTCATTATAGGTGCGATGAAGTCTGGAACGACTTCGCTCTATCATTATTTAGAACAGCACCCCCAAGTGTATATGAGTCCTGTCAAAGAACCCAACTTTTTTGCTGTAGAAGGGGAAAAATTTTACTCTGATTCTCTTCGAGGTTCGGGTGGTTTAGCTAGGTTCCCTGGTATCAGGGATATTGAAACTTACCGTGAGTTATTCAAACAAGTTTCAAATGAAACGGCCATTGGGGAAGCCAGCCCTCTATACATTTATGTTCCAAAAGCGGTTGAACGTATAAAACATTACATACCTAATGCCAAATTAATTGCCATTCTTCGTCATCCTGTTGATAGGGCCTATTCGCACTTTCTCCATTGGCTTAAGCTTGGACTTGAGCCACTTGATACCGATTTTTTGCAACTGTTTCAAGAAGAGGAAAAATATATAATTAACGACTGGAGTCCGCAGTGGCATTATAAACAAAGAGGACTTTATTACGTTCAATTGAAGCGGTATTTTGACACATTTGACCGTCACCAAATTAGAGTCTATCTTTATGAAGATTTTTTTAGTGACAATGTCATTGACAACGTACAAGAGGTGTTTCGTTTCTTGGGTGTAGATGAGACATTTGTTCCAGATATCAAGAAACACAATGTATCCAGAATTCCTAAAAAAACGGCTTATTTTAAATTCATTACCAAACCAAACCCCATGAAGTCTATCTTGAAGCCTTTCTTGCCAAAGAAGTGGCGCAGACGTATCCAAATTCATCTGAAAAAAATGTATCTCAAAAAAGAACAACACACGATAAAGCCTAAGTTGGATCCGGCTGTACGAAGGCAACTCACTGAAGAATACTACAAAGATGATATTTTAAAGCTTCAAGAACTCATCCAACGAGATATTTCAAAATGGTGAACTTATTCCACTATTCTTTTTAATTGTGAATTGTTGTGAACAAATTATTTGTCTGGTATAAAAAGTTCGATTTTTTATGATTTGAAAGGTAGGTATTTTTATGAAAATCACATTTATTCTTCCGACTCTTAGTTTGGCAGGCGGAATTCGTTCGACATCAATCTTAGCAGAACGCATGGTAAAGCGGGGACATCAGGTGTTAATTGTTTCTACGCCCAACCCTACGCCAAGCCTACGCCAACAGGTGCGTTCCCTCTTGAAAGGTCATGGGTGGATTTCTACCGCTAAAAGGCCGCCTTCTCATTTTGATAATGTGGATGTTCCCCACCGTGTTATTGATCACTATCGTCCAATTACGGATGCTGATGTTCCCGATGCTGATATTGTTGTCGCAACTTGGTGGGAGACGGCAGAGTGGGTAGCCAATCTATCTGTAGTCAAAGGGGCAAAAGTCTATTTCATTCAGGGTTATGAGTCGCTTTTTAAATACCTGCCCAAAGAAAAAGTGGAAGCAACATATTCACTACCGATGCACAAAATCACCGTATCAAAGCCATTAGTTGACTGGCATCAAATTCACTACGGTGATAGTAATATATCACTTGTTCCGAACAGTGTAGATACTAAACAATTTTACGCACCGCGTCGTGGAAAACAGGCTATTCCTACTATCGGCATGATATATTCTAAGAATGACATAAAAGGTTGTGACATTAGCCTAAAGGCTTTTTCCCTGGCAGCCCAGAATATCCCAAATCTGCGCTTGGTTGCCTTTAGCGCTCAACGCCCTTCGTCAAATTTGCCGTTGCCCCCCAGCACAGAATACGTTTGTCAACCACCGCAAAGCAGCATCAAGGATATTTACGCGAAGTGTGATGCCTGGCTTTTTGGCTGCCGTTCACAAGAAGGCTTTGGTCTCCCTATTCTTGAGGCGATGGCTTGCAGAACGCCAGTTATTGGGACTCCTGTTGGTGCCGCTCCAGAACTTTTGGCTGATGGTGCGGGGATACTTGTGAAACCAGAAGCACCTGATGAGATGGCAAGGGCAATAGAGCGTGTCTGTCGCTTTTCTGATCAAGAATGGCGGGCAATGTCGGATATTGCCTATGCTAAAGCAATAGATTATACTTGGGACGATGCGACGGAACTCTTTGAAGCCGCATTAGATACTGCTATTGAACGACGGCAACGTGGTGATTTATGTGGTTCTGATAGGCAGGGTGAGAAGCGTTAACATGTCATTTAGATGTTGAGAAACCCAGTTTTTATTTCTAGTTCTCCTCGAGGCTAAAGTTTTTTTAAAGAAAAAACTTTAGCCTCGAAAAACGAAACGTTTTGCCGACGACAGAAAACGGAAGATTCTGGTTTTCCTATTTTCAAAGGGATTAAAAATGAAATTTGCCCGTCTGAAAGACGGGGGCTGAGTAACTGATGTTACGCACTATGTTTCCAGGATGTTTAAGAAATCTTTGAAAAAAATCGGATTTCTAAGCGGCGATGTTTAAGCGGCGAAACGATGTTTAAGAAATCCGATTTTTGAAAAAAATCGGATTTCTAAGATCGAATAGAATAGCTTTGCGTAACATCAGTGAGTAATTACCTAGCCTGTCGAAATGGATTAAAAATTCATTTCTGTTTTTTATAAATGACTGCGTACCTTAACCTCTTATAACTACTCATCATTGAACTATTGTTCAAGCCATTTTTCAGTAAAAAATGAGTGTAACTTGATGATTTATATCATAAAAAAAAATAATTGTCGGATTCCATGTAGGGACACGCCTTAATGAATAATCTTGAAGCCAAAAAATAGAAATAATCGTTTTGTATTTCGACAGGCTAGTAATTACCTCTTTTTTTAGGATGGCTGAGTCGTTATTAAAAATTCTAAGTTCGAAATCAAAATGGCAACTTTAATGTCTGCCCTATTGCCAAAAACTGCCGACGAAATTCGGCTTGAATTTTCTCTAGTGCCGCTTGACTATCCGCCTCAAAACGAATCACTAAACAAGGGGTCGTGTTAGAAGGGCGTACTAAGCCCCAGCCTTCTTCAAAATCGGCTCGTATGCCATCAATAGTAGTCACTTTTGCCCCTTCAAAATGAAAGGTTTCGCGGATTTTTTCCATTAATTCATAATGCTCGCCGAAATGCGCTAATTCTAGTTTGAGTTCAGGCGTACTCACCGCGTCGGGTATGGCAGCAAAGACTTCATCAGGGAGACGGCTGTCTTGAGATAAAATTTCTAAGAGACGAGCGGCGGTGTATAGGGCATCATCGAAGCCATACCAGCGTTCTTTAAAGAAAATATGTCCACTCATTTCGCCGCCTAATAACGCGCCCGTTTCTTTCATTTTAGATTTAATGAGAGAATGCCCCGTTTTCCACATCAAAGGCTTGCCGCCAGCGCGTTTAATTGCGTCAGCAAGATGTCGAGTGCATTTGACATCAAAGATAATTTCAGCACCCGGATGACGCTTTAATAAGTCGGTGGCATATAAAATCAATTGTCGATCAGGCCAAATTATTCGCCCTTTGCTATCGACAACTCCCAAACGATCACCATCGCCATCAAATGCTAATCCTAAATCCGCGCCCTCTGCTTGCACCGTTTTTATCAGTTCCTCTAAATTAGAGGGGATACTGGGATCGGGATGGTGATTGGGGAAATGACCATCGACTTCACAAAATAATTTGATGACTTCGCAGCCCAAGCGGTGCATCAAATGAGGGGCAGCGATACCAGCGACACCATTGCCACAATCCACGACGACTTTAAAAGGACGTGCCAGTTTCACATCTTTATGGATATGGGAAATATAAGCGTGCTGAATGTCGGTACTGTGTCGTGAACCACGTTCTTTGATTAAATCACCAGTATCTATACGGGTTTTTAAAGCCTTCACCGCCTCACCTGAAAGGGCATTTCCCCCAATCATAATTTTTAGCCCGTTATAATCTGGGGGATTATGGCTTCCTGTCAACATAACACCACTGCCTGTTTTTAAATAATGCGTGGCAAAATAGAGTATTGGGGTGGGAACCATACCAATATCTATCACTTCGCGCCCCGCCGCTTGTAAGCCGTCACTCAAGGCTTCTAATAATTCGGGACCAGATAAACGCCCGTCGCGGGCAATCACAACTTTGGGTTGATTTTGCGCGGCCGCTTCACTGCCTATCGCTTGCCCAATTTGGGTGACAATTTCTGGAGTGAGTGTATCACCGACAATGCCACGAATGTCGTAGGCTTTGAAAATGGACATGTTTGTTTGCTCCTTATTATACTGACTGAGAATACAACGAATTGACGAAATAATTTTTTTGGAGTTCAACGCTTTAGCTTTGGGCGATTTTGGTATCCAACATTAACTTTGGGCGGTTTTGGAGTTCAACGCTTCAGCTTTGGGTGTATTTTGGAGTCCAACGCTTTCGCTTTGGGCGATTTTGGAGTTCAACGCTTTAGCTTTGGGCGTATTTTGGAATCCAGAACGGATGATTTTTAACTATTTGATTTTAAAATAGTTTTAAACTTAAATCGTATTATATCTCATTCCTGTCGTTATTGTTGGGTAACTTGATGAGCAAGTAATAGGATTTTACCCTAATGGCACTTACTTAAGGATTATTAACCGCTATAGGTTGGGTTAGCGATAGCGTAACCCAACATTTTCCTGCGATTGTCGGGTGACGCGACGCTAACCCGATCGACATTTTGAAGCCAAATTCGCTTAAGTAAGTGCCATTAGGATTTTACCCCAATATACTTTTAAATTGATGAAAAAGACATTAGTTGACCTTTTTGCTGGAGCGGGCGGTTTATCTTGCGGGTTAGAAATGGCAGGCTTTCAACCTATTTTGGCAAATGAACTTGTCCCTGCTTATGCGGAAACCTATCATTATAATCATCCTGATACTGATTTGATTATTGGTGACTTATGTCAAATAAGTGCAACCGACATCAGGGAAAGACTAAGTATTAAAAAGGGCGAGCTAGATTTGTTGGTTGGTGGCCCACCGTGCCAAGGTTTTTCAATTAATGCCCCAATTCGCTCATTAGATGATGACAGAAATCATTTATTTAAAGAATATATCAGAATTGCGAAGGAATTATTACCTAAAGCTATTCTCATTGAGAATGTGCCTGGCATTATCTCATTGGGGAAAGGTACAGTAGTCGAACAAATATATAAAGAACTTGAGGGATTAGGTTACTCTGTTCAACATAAAATTCTATTTGCAGGGCATTATGGCGTACCACAGATGCGTTTTAGAACGATATTTTTAGCCATAAAAGGGAAAGATAGGGTAGTTGAGTTTCCGAAGCCAAGTTATAATGCTAAGGCAGTCGCAAATTTTACGGGAGCTAAGGAACTTTGTTTAAATATTCTTCCATTGTTTGAACAAAACCTTAAACCTCAAACCACAGTATGGGATGCTATTTCAGATATGCCACAGATAAAATCAGGCTCGAAGAATGAAAAAATAAAATACGCTAATTCTAAACCTCAGAGTCAATATCAAGAAATATTGAGGAATGGTAGCGACTATATATACAACCATAGTTGCAATAACTTGGGGAAAATCAATCTTGAACGTTTAAAGTATATTCCACAAGGTGGCAGCTGGCGTGACATTCCTTTTGAATTACTACCGGCAGGATTAAAGCAAGCTAGAAGAAGCGACCATACTAAAAGATATGGGAGACTGCATCCTAATGGACTTTGTTCTACTGTTCTAACAAAATGCGATCCACATTGGGGTAGTTTTTTTCACCCAACACAAGATAGGGTTCTTTCAGTAAGGGAAGCGGCTCGTATTCAGTCATTCCCGGATCATTACCATTTTACGGGTTCTATTACTCAGCAATATGAACAAGTTGGTAATGCGGTTCCGCCGTTGATGGCTAGTGAAATTGGCAGAAAAATAATGAGTATGTTGGATAAAACATGAGAAAGAAAAAAGATTTGGTTGAAGTATTTGGTTATGCCCCTTATGATCTATCAAAAGAAGCCAGATCGTTGTGGAATATAGGTGGCTGTCCATTCATCAATAAGGCGTGTATTAAAATAAATCACGATAAAACAATCACTTATGGTACTTGTTCAGTAACATCGCCTTACGGAAATATAATAATTTGTCCAAACCGTTTATATGCAAATGATTACAGTACAATTAAACGTGTCGCAGAGGATGCTTTTGGTCATATCCCATTTTTACTGTTTGACGAGTATATTAAGAAGCGAGGAAGTGTTGAAGAATGTGTTGTCGCTCTTGGGAAAAATTCCGGAAAAGAAGTTCAGGTTGGTCGTCATTTATCAATGGATTGGGTATTGGCTCGGATAGTTGATACACAACTTATTGAATATGTTGGGATTGAAATTCAAAGCATTGATATTACAGGAAATTATCGGGATGCTTGGCATGGATATAAAAATTGGCCAAGCACGCCATTATCAGAAATACCCTCTTCTAATCATGGCTTGAACTGGGCTAATGTTCATAAGCGCCTTATTCCGCAGCTAATACGCAAGGGTATAATTTATTCGCGATCTCAGATCGTGAAAAAAGGATTGTATTTTATTCTTCCTGAAATTGTTTTTAATAAATTTGAAGACGTTGTTGGAAGTGATATTCCGACAGTGAATAATGCTTCTCACGAAACTTTGACAGTTTTAACCTATAAGTTGGGTGATGATGTGCCATCAGGGCAACAGCGCGAACTTGTACCAGTTCGCCAGCTATGTTTCACTCTTGAAGAATTTTCTAACCGTTTTATATCTGGGCTAAACTTGCCAAGTGGAGATGAGTTGGATGAAGCCGTTAAAAGGGTGCTTGGCGTTGGATAAGAATGGCCAAAGCTGAAGCGTTGAACTCCAAAATTTCCAAAGCTAAAGCATTCGAGGCTAAGAGTTTTTTTTCAAAAAACTAAAACCTCGAACTCCAATTTCCTAAGTACTGAAGCACAAGTTATCGGATATGATGGAGTCCAAACCTTCAGATTTGGCACTCGGTCATTTGGTCACGTCCAAATCTAAAGGTTTGGACTCCAAAACACGTCCAAATCTAAAGGTTTG